>JAISSL010000241.1 GCA_031273145.1 Zoogloeaceae bacterium
ATAGCTGCCGCCAGCGCGAAAATCCAGATGCCAATCTGCGTCAGGTAAAAATTTCGCAGGTGTGGGTTGCGAACAGCGCGAACCATTGTAAAAACTGCCCAAGGTAGCCAGGGAATCGCTACCACAAAGATCATAAACCCGGCATAAGGCTGCATGATAAACAGGGCACAACAAGCCGCCGTGACGATGGTTGGGATGAGTGGGTATCGTTGCAGGAGTTTTTGCGGACGGGCGTCGGTCATGGTTTTTTACCTGACTGGATTGCCTCTTGCGCCACTTCTGCCAGACGTTCTGCCTGTTGGCGCACCAGTTGCGCGTCTTCGCCTTCGACCATGACCCGCAGTTTGGGTTCCGTACCGGACGCGCGCAATAAAACCCGTCCGCGCCCCGCCAGGGTCTGCTCGACTTCCTGAACCGCCGCAAGAATGGCCGGATGCGTCTGCCAAGAAAAACCTTTCTGCATCTCCACGCCAATCAATGTCTGCGGGTAGAGGCAGAGCGTCCCCAACAAGGCTTCCGGCGACACGGCCTGTTCCTTCAACGCAGCCAGCACCTGCAAGGCGGCAATAATGCCATCGCCGGTACTGTGCTTATCCAGACAAAGCAGATGACCGGAATTCTCTCCGCCCAGCAGCCAGCCGCATTCCAGCAATTTTTCCAGCACGTAACGGTCGCCCACCTGCGCGCGCGTAAAGGGAACCTTCAATTGAGCCAGCGCGTGTTCCAGGGCGAGATTGCTCATCAACGTGCCGACCACACCCGCAACGGCTTGTCCGCGTGTAAGACGGTGGCGCACCATCACGTACAACAACTGGTCGCCATCGTAAAGATTGCCTTGTGAATCGGTCATGATAATCCGGTCGCCATCGCCATCCAGCGCCAGTCCCAAATCCGCCTTCTGTTCCTGCGCGACTTCCGCTACCGTCTGCGGATGCGTTGCGCCGACCAGCTCGTTGATATTGATGCCATTGGGCTGGCAGCCGATTTTCGTCACTTCCGCGCCCAGTTCATGAAACACGTCGGGCGCAACGTGATAGGCCGCGCCATGCGCGCAATCCACCGCCAGTTTCAGGCCGCGCAGATTCAGTTCGTTGGGAAAGGTACTCTTGCAGAATTCGATGTAGCGCCCCCGCGCGTCATCAATACGGCGGGCGCGTCCCAACTGCCAGGAAGCCACGCAACCCATCGGCTTATCCAGTTCCGCTTCAATGGCGCGTTCTACCGCGTCCGGCAGTTTCATGCCATCGGCGGAAAAGAACTTGATGCCGTTGTCGTCATAAGGATTGTGCGAGGCGGAAATTACCACGCCCGCCTGCAAGCGCAGCGCCCGCGTGAGATAGGCAACGCCGGGGGTCGGCAACGGCCCCACCAGACTTACATCCACCCCGGCGGCGGCAAAACCGGATTCCAGCGCAGCTTCCAGCAAATAGCCGGAAATGCGGGTGTCCTTGCCAATCAAGACCGCAGGGCGTTCGCCTTTGGGAAGTTCAGAATCCGCCACCAGAATTTTCCCCGCCGCATAGCCCAGTTTCAGGGCGAATTCCGGGGTAATCGGATGTTCTCCGACCCTGCCGCGCACGCCATCGGTGCCAAAATATTTTCTGCTCATATCGGTTCTCTTTTTGCAAGCGCCGACCAGACGGTCAACGCATCCCTGGTTGCGGCCACATCATGCACGCGAACGATGAGCGCATGATGTTCCATTTTTTCCGCTGCGGCAATTGTCGCAGCCAGACTGCCCGGCAAACGCGCATCCGCTTCTTTGCCGCCGGTCAAGTCGCCAATCATACGCTTGCGGCAAACGCCGACCAAAATCGGCAGATTATCCACCGCGATTTCCGGCAGCCGCCGAAACAGCGTGACATTATGTTCCAGACGCTTGCCAAAGCCAAAGCCCGGATCAAGCAGCAGCCGGTTGTCGCTAAGGCCGGCGGCGCGGCAGGCGTTGACTCGTTCGGTCAAGAACGCTCGCACTTCCGCGACGACATCCTCATACGTCGGATTTTCCTGCATGTTGCGCGGCGCGCCCTGCATGTGCATCAGACAAAGCCCACAATCGCTTGCCGCTACTGCGTCCAGCGCGCCGGGGGCGCGTAGCGCGTTGATGTCGTTGATTAAACTCGCGCCAACTGAGAGCGCCGCCTGCATGACTTCCGGCTTGTAGGTATCAACCGAGATCGGAATGTCCCAATCGCGCATTTTTTCAAGCACTGGCAGCAGGCGATCCAGCTCTTCCTGAAGCGAGACGGGCATCGCGCCCGGACGGCTGGATTCCGCGCCCAAATCGAGAATATCCGCCCCGGCTTCCCACTGCTTTCGCGCAAAGGAGAGCGCATCCGCCACGCTGCCCGTCAAGCCATCGCCGGAAAAGGAATCCGGCGTCAGATTCACAATCCCCATGATGAGCGGACGAGCAAGCGAAAGGCGAAAGCGACCGCACTGAAAGGTTTTTTTGTTTCCTGCTTTCATTTCAGATTCTAGGACTGCTTGAGTCAGGCGCGCTACGCTTGTACAACACAACAGCCCCACCCATCAAAATCGAGTCCATACAGCTCTGCCAGACACGTCATGAAGCCGGAAACCGAAAGAATGATGTGCTGCTGGATTGGCATGTTAATCACGACTTGAGCTGTGCTTTCCCCGTTTTTATGCGACGCGGTTGCAACACCATATTGATGGTCATTGATGAAAGCCGCGACAAGCTCTGCCTTTTCCTCGTTTGGGCAGTAGAACAGAAAATCCACGTCACGGAATTTGCTGAAATCATCGCCATGCGAGTCCAGTGAGCGCAGGACATCTACATTCGCAACCGCTGAATCCATGAGTTTCTGAACGACGGAGGACATCACATAAACTCCTGACGTAACGTCAATCGGCGCTGCGCGGCTTTGTCACGCAGCATCCAGCAGCAGTCAAAGGGAAGGGGCGGAACCATCATGCCGCCTCTGGCGCGTCCGGCTCCACATCATCAATGTCCGGTTCCACATCATCCATGTCCAGTTCCAGATCGGCATCGTCCTGCGGTTCGGGCGCGGCGCTTTGGCTGGGACGGGGCGGACGCGGCGGCGCCCCGTTCATGATGTCCTCAACCTGCTCGGAATCCAGGGTTTCCCACTCCAGAAGCGCCCTGGCCATGCTCTCCACCTTGCTGCGGTTCTTTTCCAGGAGCTTGCGCGCCAGGTCGTATTGCTGGTCAATGATGCGGCGGATTTCCGCATCCACCTTCTGCATCGTGGCCTCGGAGACGTTCTTGTGCTGGGTGACGGAACGTCCCAGAAAAACTTCGCCCTCGTTCTCGCCGTAGACCATCACGCCCATGTCGGACATGCCGTAGCGCGTCACCATATCCCGCGCCATTTGCGTGGCGCGTTCAAAGTCGTTCGCCGCGCCGGTCGTCATCTGGTTCATGAAGATTTCTTCCGCGATGCGTCCGCCAAAGAGGGTGGCGATACGCGCCAGCAGGAATTCCTTGTCATGGCAATAGACATCCTGTTCCGGCAACTGCATGGTGAGGCCGAGCGCCCGCCCGCGCGGAATGATGGTGACTTTATGCACTGGGTCGGATTTGGGCAGCAGCTTGGCGACTACCGCATGACCGGATTCGTGGTACGCGGTATTTTTCCGTTCGTCCTCGCTCATGACCATCGAGCGACGTTCCGCGCCCATCATGATTTTGTCCTTGGCACGCTCGAAATCTTCCATGTCGACGTGCCGCTTGCTGGAACGCGCCGCGAAAAGCGCCGCTTCATTGACCAGATTGGCAAGATCGGCGCCGGAAAAACCCGGCGTGCCGCGCGCGATGATGTCTGCCTTGACGTTTTCGTGCAGCGGGATTTTACGCATATGCACGAGCAGGATTTGCTCGCGCCCGCGAATATCGGGCAGCGGCACCACAACCTGCCGGTCGAAGCGTCCGGGACGCAACAAGGCCGGGTCGAGAATATCGGGACGATTCGTCGCGGCAATGACGATGACGCTCGCCTGGCCTTCAAAGCCATCCATTTCCACAAGAAGCTGATTCAGGGTCTGTTCGCGCTCGTCGTTGCCGCCGCCCAACCCCGCGCCACGGTGGCGTCCCACCGCGTCTATTTCGTCAATAAAGACAATACAGGGCGCCTGCTTCTTGGAAGTCTCGAACATATCCCGCACCCTTGCCGCGCCCACGCCCACGAACATTTCCACGAAATCGGAACCGGAAATGGAAAAGAACGGCACCTGCGCCTCGCCCGCAATGGCCTTGGCAAGCAGGGTTTTGCCCGTGCCCGGATTGCCCACCATCAGCACGCCTCTGGGGATGCGTCCGCCCAGCTTCTGAAATTTGCTGGGGTCTTTCAGAAAATCCACCAGTTCCTGCACTTCTTCCTTGGCTTCGTCGCAGCCCGCCACATCCGCGAAGGTGATGACGTTCTGCTTGTCATCCATCATCTTGGCGCGGGATTTGCCGAAGGAAAACGCGCCGCCGCGCCCGCCGCCGTGCATCTGGCGCATGAAGAATATCCACACGGCAATCAGGAGCAGCATGGGGAACCAGTTGACGAAAATGACCATCAACAGGGAAGGCTCGTTATCCGGCTTGGCCTCAACCTGCACGCCGTATTTCAGCAGGTCGGAGACCAGCCAGAGATCGGACGTGGGCATGTAGGAAGTGATAGCCTGCTCATCCTTGGTCGTGGCGCGCAGGATGCGACCGTCAATCTGCACCTTTTCGATTCTGCCGCTGCGCGCTTCCGTCAGAAACTGCGAATAATTGATCGTGTTGCTGCTGGGCGTGGGCTTGAGCGCGTTGCCGCTGAACTGGTTGAAAAGCGCCATCAGCACCAGGCAGATGACCAGCCAAACCAGCATACCTCTGAACATGTTCAAAACTTTCTCCTTCTGTTGCCTGGCACATTCGCCGGGTTTGAGAATTATACTCTTGCCTGATAAGATTGAACCTATCAGAGCGGTT
>JAISSL010000242.1 GCA_031273145.1 Zoogloeaceae bacterium
ATGGCGATGATTGCACAATCTAAAAAAGTGTGCTCAAACACGATAAAACCATCTTGTAGCGCACAGGCCGAAGAGCCGCATCCGTAGCCGTTCGCCAAAATCAGGGGGCGGATTGTTTCGCAAGGGCGGGGCGAGGGCTTCGACGATGCGTTTGCCGATGTTCTGATAACTGTATTCCTGCTCAACCAGCGCCTGCCCTGCGGCGGCGATTGCGTCTGCACTTTCCGGTTCGGCGCGCAGACGTTGCAGTTTTTCCCGCAACTCATCTACGTTTTTGTAGAGCACAAGATTTTCCATGTCCTTGAATCCCAGCTCCTGATTTTCCGCTTCACCTTGGTCGAACGCGCACAGGACGCAGCCGCAGGCCATCGCCTCAAAATTTTTAATCATGTACTCATTCATGCCTACATCGGCGCTGATGAAAAAACGGATGCGGTTCAACATGGCACAGTAGGCTTCGCCTGACTGGGTTTTTGTGATGGTCAACGCCTCACGCGCTTGGATGGCTTCCAGCATGGCCTGACGCTTTGAATAAGACTCGTTCTTTATGCTGCCGACAAAGCCAAGTTCAATATCGCGCGGGCTGCCAAGGTTGCCAAGCAAGGCTTGATCGTAGCCCTTGGGCACAAAGATGGCCTCAACGCCCTTATCCTGCAAGCGTTTTGCTACCTGCCACCCGGAAGGTAAAACCCGCGTCGCTGGCAGGTGATGATAAAAGGCGCTGAACTTGCCCTGATATTTACCGGGGAAAGAGTCCTGCCAAACATCATGCTCCAGAAGAACGAGATTGGGCAGACTGCGGATGAACAACGGTTGGCGCAGAAGTTTTTTGAAGCGCAAAAGAAAGAGGATGCGATCATAACGATCAATTTCAACCTTTTCCCGAAAGTAGCGCGGCAAATTGGCCTGTTCGGCGGCGTCAAGCCAGCGCAGATCGCAATCACTATGCGCGGCAACGCCATCGTAAAGACGATCCAGAATGATTCTCTGTTCCTTCTGAACGAGCAAAAGAATTTTCATCATCCTTCCAATCAAGCTATTTCATGCGGTTGTACGTCGAGTGAAGAAAATCCTTCACGTGAAATACGAAATGCTCCAGATTGAGCCAGCTTGCGGTATGCTTCGCTCTGGCACTCTGGCACTCTGGCACTCTGCGCTTCCCATTTGGGCTTATAGCGCATAAAATGCAGATATGGAAATTCCCGATCTCCACTGCGGTCACTGGTCAGATGTCCATGCCGCCAAACCCATTCACGCGGGAAATTATGGCTGCCATCTATCCAGGGGGTTGTGCCTTCTGGCGTACTGTAGGATTCCTGAAAATCGCTTTTGCGATACAGCGGATTGGTACTCCAGTTGAAAAGTCTGAACAGAGGCTTTGGAAAATTCTTGCGTTTGAGAAAAATCCGGGTAAAAGCTGCTTCATCCAGCGCCTCATGCGGACCACAAAACCGTTCCCGCCAATTTGGAACGCGCTGGAAAAGCTCGCGCATCTCCTGCGTATTGCGAATCAGGGTCAAAGGACCGGAAACCCGGCGGGCAAAAGAGGAAATGAGATCATAACGGGCAAGATATTCGGTCGTAAAATAGTCGCGCAATTGTCCGTAAACCACGTCAATGTCGCCAAACGCCCAGAAGTCGTACCCTTGCAAATCTTCCGCGTGAAGAAGCCCATAAGCGGGTTTGAGGTCGCAGAGTTTATAGGGACTGGGAGGCGCAAAGCGAATGTCGAGCCGCTGCGAAATCATTTCACAGTAATCGGCAAACGAGATGGCGCGGATCCGCACATTGTCCGGCAGGTTTTCCGGGGTGCCGCAATCGCTGAAAAAGAGCCAGTCAAAATCCGGGTTGTAACGGCAGCTTTCCAGAAAGAACGGCATCCAGAACGGCCATTTGCCAAAATAAGGCATGAGAAAGCGAATGCGGAACACGAAAACAATCTCCTATGAGTTTGACAGGGTGGAAGGCGGCATGTTACCAGATGCCGTAGCATCCCGGAAAAAAAGTTCATGTCGTCTGACTGCTTTTCGGAAAAATTCGTTTTCTCCATACGGTGGATGTCGGCGTCCCGCGAAAAACCGTTGCAGTGCGCGGCGAAGGCGCTTCTTGAAGGAAAGGGGCGTGGTCAAGTCGTGCATCATGCCAAGCGCCATCGCCTTGTCGATCTGCCGCAACTTTTCAAGCGGCAAAACATAGGGCGCGAGCATTTCGGCGTTCTCGAACAGTGGCGGCAGCGCAACGCCCTCATGCGCGCTCCCCATCGGCCAGCGGTCGTTATCGTGCAGGTGATTGGCGTAATGGAGCAAGGCTTCCGGCTGCCACGCCAAGCCATCAAGCGCCTCCCGCACGGCTTCTGTTGCCGCCACATGGTCGGGGTGCGGGTCAAAGACCGGATGCGGCAACACCATCACTTCAGGCTTTGCCAGCAAAATGATTTCCCGCAAGTCGGCAACCAGATGATTCCAGGACGGGACGCCATCGCGGTCGCTTGCAAGTTTTATGTGGTTGAATGCGCGGAAATAGCGGGTGTCGCGCAAATCCGCTTCCCTTGACGCAATGGCTTCGGCGGGCGCATCCCGCATGGCAGACAACCGCATACAAAAATAGCCCAACTGGACGGTACGTTCCACGGGAATCCCCGCCCACAAAGGCACGGCCAGACTATCCCAGGCGCGCAGCCGCCCTTTTAACCGCGCCGCTTCTGCGCGTTCCAGTCCCATGCGGGCGTAATGTCCGGCTTCGACTTCGCCCGCCGTCAGCGTCACCACCCAGGCTTCTCTTGCCTGACTGTAAAGCCCGAAAGCGGCAAGTTCGGCATCATCGGCATGGGGCGCGACGACGAGCAGACGTTTTTCCCGATAATCGGGATGCTCTGCCCGCCAAAATTTGGATACACCTTTCAAGCGGCAATAGCGCCCCGTCAGGCGGATTTCTCCCCCCGTGCCTAGCGCCTTCGCAAAGCCGGTGAGATTCAGGTAGCGCGCGCCGTTCGCGCCGCGCTCGAAGGTCTGGCAATCACCTTCCATGCCTTCTGCTTCAATCCGTACCGAAGGATCGAACAGGCGCCCCATCCAACCGGATTTGAGCGTCACGGCAAGAATCAGGGTATCGTTGTCAGTGAGTGGCGCGGCATCGGCAGCCAGCGTTAGCCGCCCTTCCGAAAAATGCACCGGGATGGCTTCAAGCAGACCTGCAAAATCGTAAGCGTAATCCGCATTGGGCGCATAAAACAGGTGGTCGGAAAACCAGATTTCATGTCCCAGCCAGAGCAGGAAAAGGCCAGGCAATACCCACAGAAAGCCGATGTAAAAGCCAAACCCTGCCAGAACAAACAGGCCAAGCAGCATGGCAAGGCGTTTATTGCGCCGGTGGCGTTGCAGCAGTTTTTCCTTGCGATTCATGAATCAGCCCGCCGTAAAAACCGCCTCGGGCTGGC
>JAISSL010000018.1 GCA_031273145.1 Zoogloeaceae bacterium
CACTCCAGATTGATGACCGGCGCAATCCCAATCAAAAGATCGGGATACCGCGCAACATCCACTTCCGCCGTCTTGAGCGCGCCATGCAAGCCTTCGTAAAAAAGGAGGTCGGTCGGTTCCGGCAGGGCTTGCCAGGGCGTAAAAGTTCCCGCCGCCTGTCCGCGCGCCGCAGCTTCCGCTTCGTCATGCAGATAGCGGCGATATTGCCCCGTCCCGGTCTCCGAATAAGCGCGAAACAGGGCTTCCAGTTGGTCGAAACAATTGGCCTCCAGCCCGAACGGAGAAATGAACGGCTTTCCCGCCACCTCCCGCGCATCATTCAAGCGGCGCAGCTCTTCCCGCTCGTAGCGATGAAAACTATCCCCCTCGATAATGGCGGCGTGGATGCCTTCCCGGCGAAAAATACCCTCAAAAATCCCGCGCGCGGTGCTGGTGCCCGCGCCAGAAGCGCCTGTAATCGCAATGATGGGATGTTTGACGGACATGATTTCAAGAAAACCAGAGGGAGAAAGCGCATTTTAACCCGCAAGCGGCAGAGTCAGAGCGCAATAAAAATATCGTGGCAGGCCGCCCGCCAGGAAGCAAAGGCAACCGGCAACGTCACGGGCAGTAACAGCCCGAAAGAAAGGATGGTCGCAAAAACCAGCAGGGAAAGAAGCAGCGCCAGAAAAAACAGGGGCGCAAGATTCTTCCGGCAGGCGGTAAAACTGGCCTGCAAGGCGCGTCCGGGCGACAAGCGCGGAGGATAGAGAAGCGGCGGCGCAAACAGGAGCAGCATGACAAACGGCAAGATCAGAATCGGCAGGGAAAAAGCGCCATACAGAATGTACATCAGCCAGAACAAGGCCGCGTCGCTGCTCGGACTGACGACCATATAAAGCATCGCCAAAAAACCTTCCCAGACCAGCCAGAGCGCGCCCACGCCCAATATGCCCGGCACAATGAGGGCAGGCGCGGTAAAGCTGGTGAAGAAATCGCCCGGCAAGGGGCGGTCATTCGTCTCTTCCCGCATTTCTTCCATCCGGCAGACTTCATGCCATCCGGCGGCAAAAAAAGGCATAAGCAACAGGAAAAGCCGGAAGATGCCCGGATACAACAGCAGGGGGATGATAATGAAGGCAGAAAAGAACAGGGAAAGCAGACACCAGCGCAGTTTATCCTGCGCGAACAGCGCCCATCCCCGAACCAGCCAATCCAGCGCGGCATCCGGGGGATTGACGCGGGATTCGCCCGTAAACGCAGCAGGCGGCAAAGGAAAGACCGAGCGCTTCATGTCGTCGTCGGGCGCGTAATCCATCCCTGCACGGGACTCAGCCTGTATGCAGGATCGTCAACCTGCCCGGTTTCAGAAACCGGCGAAACCCTTTGTCAAAAGTTGTCAGATGCAGGCGATGATGATGGACGGAAGCGGCAATCCAGGCATCGGGAATGGCATTGCCCGTCAAGTGATGTTCAGAGCACAGTGCCGCGAAGTGTGCCCATTCCCCCGATAGCGGCAGCATCACAACCCCAGGAATGGATAAGAGCGCATGAATGAAGGCCAGCGCGTGTTCAGGCGGCGTTGGCTGGACAAATACCTTTGCATGGGTTGTCAAGCGCAGGAATCCGGCAGCCACCATCGGCAACACGGAAAATACCGCGCCGGATTGACACGACAATAACGCCTCTTCAAGCCATTGCCGCGCTACCGCATGGTGTGGGTGATCTTGCCGGAACGCCGCGATGAGAACATTTACATCCGGCGTCATGCGTCTGCGCCTGCCGCATCAATAGCATCCAGAACAGATTCAAGACTCCCTGGGTCGCGGATCATAGCCTGCAATCCCCCTTGCCCCGCAAATACCGGCGGTAACGCCTGAAGCCGCGTCGCGCTCTTTTCTTCGTCGCGCCGCCGCGCCGTCTCGTCCGACTTTCCCTTGGCGAACCGCGCCGACAGGCTCTCTTCAATGAACCGGGTCAGGCTGATGTGTTCCTGTACTGCCATCTGTCTGGCTTGCTGTAAAAGCGCGTCATCAATATTCAGTGTGGTACGCATATCATTCGCCCTGCAAAGGTTAGCCTTCCTTGCGCGCAGCCGCCATGATCTTGCAGCGAACCAGATCGTAATCGCTCCCCCGTTCCAGAAAACTGAGCGGTTGCAGGACAAGCCCCCGGCCATTGAAGGTGAACTCCAGCACGTCGCCCTCATTCAACACCCCTGCCGGAAAGACGAAGCGCATAGGCTCTTTCGGGTCGTCGTCATGGAACCAGATGACGGGAAGGGTCGAATGCAGCAACGCGCTCGTCATGGCCCTGGTGCGAACTTCCAGCGCGATGGGGCGTCTGGAAAGCGTCTGGATGCCAACCCGGATTTCCTTGTCGGAAGCGTGGCGAACGCGACGGATCAGGCCGATGATCCAGCTATTCGCGCCCTGGGGTTGCAGGGCAAGCAAGGCGCCCACCTGAACCCAGTCGTTTCGGTGTTGTTTGACAAGCGCGCCGAACCCCCCCTGGCTCACATCTTCCACAATCCAGTTTTCCAGCGGCAAACCGGCCGGCTTGCCGCCAAATTCCGGCGAGGTCATGACAAAACTGTTCACAAAGCCGCGCAGGATGGCGATGCGATGATGCACCCGATGCCGCTCGTGCTGGCGCTGCGGCGGCGTATGTGACCACTGCGTCGCAAGGTGGTCAATGACGTTCAGGAAATCATGAAACTCGAACTTATCGTTCTGGCAGATTTTGGCCGGGATGGAGTGCGTGTTTTCCGCTTCCTGCTTCATGAGCTGCAAGCGCGTAACGGCCTCTCCCGCGCCAAAATAGCGCAGGGTGCGCGAAATGGGCGGCGGATTGTTGATCCGGGAAGGTTCCTGTTCCGCGCCCAGATTGATCCAGTAAAAACTGTGATCGTCTTTCTTCTCGGAAAAGATGAAATTGGGCAGCAGTTGGGTAATCAGCCGGTCGGCAATTTCCATTTCGACGACCTGAAGGCTGTTCAAGGAAGCGACCTGGAAAAACAGGATTTTCAGGAGTTCCGCGCGGGAGGAGGAAATACCGCCGGGGCCGGGATAAATCTGAAGCTGTTTGTCGGCAAACCCATATTTTTCGGCCAGCAGATAGATGCTGCCCGCGCCACACCAGAGCGGCAGCGGCGTAGCCAGATAGCGAAAGGATTTCCATTTCACGCTCTCCCCGGCGGCAAACAGGGAACGGGCAATGATGCGCGGCAGATGGTCACGAAGCTGCTGGATGCCTTTTTCATCGCTGTCGAACAGGACACTGGCGCAGGTGCCGTACTGATCGGCGGTATTCGTCCAGAAGTCGTGTGCGAGCTGCCACAGCCGCATGTCGCCTGATCTTTCGTCCTGCGACAGGGTGCCCAGATACTCATGAAACACCTGCTCGACGCTTGCGTGGCTTGCTTCGTCGAGCTGGCTCACGACGGCAAAGCGCGCCCCCGGCTCCATATCGTCCGTAAGGGCGTCGAGCTGCTGCACCACCATTTCCAGCGCGCGCGCAGGGTGTTCCGCTGGCAATGTCGCAATGAATCTCTGCGCTTCAGCGGGCGTCAGGGCGGACTGAACGGTTTTTTTATGGGGGGCGGTATCAACCATGATCTGCACAAAACTGGAAGCCTAATCTTGAAGACTGGAAGTATACTAGAATAGTTTACACGAATTGATTTTTCATACGGCCTTCTTTAAGCCCATTCTCATGCAGAACTATCTGGATTTGATGCGCCATGTGCTGAAACATGGTCACGACAAGCAGGATCGCACCGGAACCGGCGCGCGTTCCATCTTCGGCTGGCAGATGCGGTTCGACCTTGCCCAAGGCTTTCCGCTCCTGACGACCAAAAAACTACACCTGAAATCCATCATCCATGAACTGCTCTGGTTTTTGCAGGGCGATACGAACATTGCCTACCTGAAGGCAAACAATGTCCGCATCTGGGATGAATGGGCGGATGAGAACGGCGATCTGGGGCCTGTCTATGGGCATCAGTGGCGGCACTGGCCTGCGCCTGACGGCGGGGAGATAGACCAGATTCAACGTCTGCTTCAGGGCTTACAGGAAAACCCGGACGCCCGCCGTCATCTGGTCACGGCCTGGAATCCCGCCGATATTGAGCGGATGGCCTTGCCGCCCTGCCACTGCTTGACCCAGTTTTACGTTGCCGAAAACCGCCTTTCCTGCCACCTGTACCAGCGTAGCGCGGATATTTTTCTCGGCGTCCCTTTCAATATCGCAAGCTATGCCCTGCTGACCCTGATGGTGGCGCAGGTCTGCGGCTTGTCGCCCGGCGAATTCGTGCACAGCTTTGGCGACGCGCACCTCTACCACAACCATCTGGAACAGGCGCGTCTCCAGCTTGAGCGGCAACCGCGCCCCTTGCCTGCCATGCAGTTGAATCCCGAAGCGCGCGACCTGTTCGCCTTTCGCTATGAGGATTTCACCCTGCTCGACTACAATCCGCATCCGCACATTGCCGCGCCGGTATCGGTCTGATTGCTTATGAAACGCTCTGCTACCCCCTCCGCCCTTGCCTGGCAGGCGCTTGAAGCACATGCCGGTCAGATGACGCCTCGCCACCTGCGCGAACTGTTTGCCGAAGACCCCGGCCGGTTCCAAAGGTTTTCGCGTACCTTGTCCTCGCCGGAAGGCGATTTGTTGCTGGATTTTTCCAAGCAGCGGATAACTATTGAAACGCTTTCCCTCCTGCGCGACCTTGCCCGCGCTACCGAAGTCGAAGCCTGGCGCGACCGGATGGCGGCGGGAGAAGCAATCAACCATACCGAAGGCCGCGCTGCCCTGCATATGGCGCTACGCGCAAAAACGGGGAACAGCGAGGCAAGCCGTGAAGTTGCGGGGACGCTTGACCGGATGAAACTTTGCTGCGCCGCCCTGCATGAGCGGCAATGGCGCGGCATGAGCGGGGAGCATTTTACCGATGTGGTGAATCTGGGCATTGGCGGCTCTGACCTGGGGCCGCGCATGGCGACCCGCGCCCTTTTATCCTTCCAGCACCCGGATATTCGGGTGCATTTCGCCGCCAATCTGGATGGCGCTGATTTGGCACCCCTGCTGGCTCGTTTGAATCCCCGTTCCACGCTTTTCATCGTCGTCAGCAAGACTTTTACCACCGAAGAGACCATAACCAACGCCCGCGCGGCACGGGACTGGCTCAACGCCCATGTGCCTGCCGACAGGGCGAAAAAAACGGCGCTTGCCCGCCATTTTATCGCCGTGACCAGCAACATTGAGGCGGCAGAAGCCTTTGGCATTCCTTCCCGGCAGATTTTCGCGTTTGGCGATTGGGTGGGCGGACGCTTTTCCCTCTGGTCGCCGGTTGGACTGGCTATTGCGCTGGCGACGGGCTTTTCCAACTTCGAGGCGCTCCTTGCCGGGGCAGAGGCGATGGATCGGCATTTTTTGACCGCGCCACTCGCGGAAAACCTGCCGATTACCCTAGCGCTTCTGGATGTCTGGAACGTCAATTGTATGGGGACGACCAGTCACGGCATTTTTCCCTACAGCCAGTCGCTTGAGCTATTCCCGGCCTATCTGCAACAACTGGAAATGGAAAGTCTGGGCAAATCCGTTACCCGGCAGGGTTTGCCGCTTGCACATGCAAGCTGCCCGATTATCTGGGGCAGCCCCGGCACATTGGGGCAGCATTCCTTTTTTCAACTGCTGCATCAGGGCGGGCAGACCATTCCTTCTGATTTTATTCTGCTGAAACAGGCCGATTTTCCGCTGCCGGGACACCACGCCCGCCTGATGGCCAACGCGCTGGCGCAATCGGCGGCGCTTGCGTTCGGGCAAACCGAAACGAAAGCAAAAGCCGCCGGCATTCCCGACCACCTTTTGCCCTATCGCGCCTTTCCGGGGAATCAGCCTTCCACCACCTTGTTGCTGGAACGCTTGACGCCCCATACGTTAGGGCTTTTGCTCTCGCTCTACGAGCACAAGGTTTTCAGCGTTGGCGCGCTCTGGAATATCAACGTCTTTGACCAGTGGGGCGTTGAACTGGGCAAACAGATGGCCAAAACGCT
>JAISSL010000040.1 GCA_031273145.1 Zoogloeaceae bacterium
GAGATTGGATAGCGGTAATCCTTGCCGTTGATGGCCGCGTTTCCGGCTTTAATGCTGCAAACGACATCCATGACAATCAAGATAAGCCACAGAATGATACCGACAAGGATAACTACGAGTGCGCTTGCAATGAAATAACCAACAAGCATGGCAAATTGGAAATTGATGGCCTCCTTGGCATGTTTATCGACAAAGGTCTTTCCCGGCATATCCTTGTGGATCAGCCAAAGAAACAGTGCGCCGATGCCCAAGGACAGAAGGCCAGTCAGATGCGCCAGCCTAGCGGTATTCAGGTCATTTGTGGAAATGTTGTCTTCGCTCATGGAAATTCTCCGAGGTTAAAGTTAGGTGGATTGTGACGCGCATGACGCATCCTTGCAGCCAGTCTGGCGACTGGCTGCAAGGATGCGAAAAAACTGGGAAAGGGAAACTGCCGTCTGGAAGACATGTGGTCTGCAAGACGACATGCCCTAGAATAGGGCGGCAAAGGCAGGAGTTCAGGATGAAGCGAAAATTCAGAAACGACCAAGCAGGCCGTTAGCAAAGCGCATATGTCAACGGAATGCGCGGGGAGGGGGGGGTAACTTATTGATTACAAAGAGTTTTTTCATGCTGTTCGGGATGTTTCAGAAAAGTTCACAATGTAAATCTGTCTGGCTAAAAAAAGCCGCAGCCATAATGAATGTAGTATGGCACAGGTTTATATGGCTAGGCATTTATTTTTACAAAATAGTTTGCGTATTCAGCAGACAGGTCTTGCAGACACAGGTTGCGTCTGCAAGACAATTCGGATTGCGTCAAGGCGCTGCCGCAAGCGCCGCGTCCAGATCGGCGATGAGGTCGTCCTTGTGTTCGATGCCGATGGAGAGACGGATCATGTCCTCGGAAACGCCCGCTTTCACCAAATCTTCTGCTGATAGCTGGCGGTGGGTGGTCGAGGCGGGATGGCAGGCCAGGCTTTTGCAATCGCCAATATTGACCAGGCGGGTAAAGAGTTTCAGCGCATCCTGAAAGGCAATCCCGCTTGCCTTGCCGCCCTTGACGCCGAAGGTCAAAATGCCGGAAGCGCAACCCTTCATGTATTTCTGCGTCAGATGATGGTCGGGATGATTCTCCAGCCCCGCGTAATTGACCCACGCCACCTTGGGATGACCGGCCAAATGCCGCGCAATGGCAAGCGTGTTCTCACAGGTGCGTTCCATGCGAAGCGCCAGCGTTTCCACGCCTTGCAGAATCAGAAAGACATTGAAAGGACTGATGGCCGCGCCCATGTTCCTGAGCGGAATGACGCGGGCGCGTCCGATATAGGCCGCCGCGCCCAGGGCTTCCGTATAGATCATGCCGTGATAGGCGGGGTCGGGTTCGTTCAGACAGCGGAATTTTTCCTTGTGTTCCGCCCAGGGAAAGCGTCCGCTATCCACGATGATGCCGCCGACCGAGTTGCCATGTCCGCCCAGATATTTGGTCAGGGAATGAATCACGATGTCCGCGCCGTGCTCAAAAGGCCGACACAGGTACGGCGAAGGCACGGTGTTATCCACCATCAGCGGAACGTGATGACGACGCGCCACTTCCGCCAGCGCGGCCAAATCCGTGATGTTGCCCAGCGGATTGCCGATGGATTCGCAAAAAATCGCCTTGGTACGCGCATCCATCTGTCGTTCAAAGTCGGCGGGATTTTTCGGGTCGGCAAAGCGAACCGATACGCCATAGCTCGGCAGGGTATGCGCGAACAGGGTATAAGTCCCGCCGTACAGGGTAGAGGCCGTCACGATGTTGTCGCCCGCCTGCGCGATAGTCTGAATGGCGGCAGTAATCGCGGCCATGCCGGAAGCCAGCGCCAGACCGGCAATTCCACCTTCCATTTCGGCAATCCGCTTTTCCAGCACGTCCTGCGTGGGATTCATGATGCGGGTGTAAATGTTGCCCGGCACCTTCAGGTCGAACAAATCCGCGCCATGCTGCGAATTGTCGAAGGCATAGGACGTAGTTTGATAGACCGGCACGGCAACCGCGCGGGTGGTCGGTTCGGGCTGATAGCCGCCGTGAATGGCAATGGTTTCCTGACGCATGAAAAGCTCCTTCAAGGTTTGTAAAACATATATGTATTATATGCTTTACTGTCCGCAATGTCAAGTGTGTTTTGCAGACTGCGATTACTTTTCAGAGTGTTTTCTGTTTAATCATGACCTTTGCTTGCCCTCTCCCGCCCCTACGGGGCACCCTCTCCCACAAGTGGGAGAGGGGATGCTCAGTGCCATCCGCGCCCTATATCTCCCCTCTCCCATTTATGGGAGAGGGGGCGGGGGAGAGGGTGATGTGCAACTACTTTCATGACTGAAGCAAAAATGCTCTAAAAGGCTTTGCTGGTTGCACTGTCAACCATGCTCAATCCGTTTATCCAGATGAATCATGGCGTAGGCGGAGTGGTTGTGGATGGACTCGAAATTTTCCGATTCCACGACGTAGGCTTCGACGCGCGGGTCGGCGTTTAAGCAGGCGGCGATGTCGCGCACCATGTCCTCAACGAATTTGGGATTATCGTAGGCGCGTTCGGTAACGAACTTTTCGTCCGGGCGTTTTAAGAGGCCGTAAAGTTCGCAGGATGCCTTCTCTTCGACCAGATCAACGATTTCCTCAATCCAGATAAACCGCTTCGCGCAGACGGTCACGGTGACGTGCGAGCGCTGATTGTGCGCGCCGCGTTCGGAAATTTCCCTGGAACAGGGGCAGAGGCTCGTGACCGGCACGATGACCTTCAGGCTGGGGCTGATGGTATCGTTGCGGATGTCGCCGGAGAGGGTGACTTCGTAGTTCATCAGGCTCTTGACCCCGGAAATGGGGGCGGATTTGTTGATGAAGTAGGGGAAGTTCATTTCGATGTGGCCGCTTTCGGCTTCCAGCCTCGTCAGCATTTCCCGCAGCATGGCGGGGAAGTTTTCCACGGAAATTTCCCGTTCGTGGCTGTTTAAAATCTCCACGAAGCGGGACATGTGGGTTCCCTTGAAGTTGTGCGGCAGGCCGACGTACATGTTGAAGGTGGCGATGGTATGTTGCACGCCGCCGTCCCGGTCGCTTACCCGGATGGGGTGGCAGAGCGATTTGACGCCCACCTTGTTGATGGCCAGATGCCGGGTATCGGCGGAACTCTGCACGTCTGGGATATGGGTCATGGAAAAATTCCTGGATGAACGAGGGCGCATATGATAGCAGGTGTCTTGCGGACGGCGAAGTTTTGATTGTTCCGTAGGGGCGGCAACCTGCCGCCCGCAAAACTCCGTCATTCCCGCGTGTCATTTCCGCGCAGGTGGGATTCCAGTATTGGACGTTTGGACGGGACAATTGGCAAGCCTTTCTTTTACAGTTTTCATGAAATCAACGCACTCTGAGTACATGATAGGGTTTTTCAAGTATGTCAAAACTTCTTCACCTTTTTTGAAAGCATAATCAATCATTTCAGAATTGGATGTTGACAAACCATATGCCACAAGGTGTTCGATAAAGCTCGGCAAAAGCCCTGGCCAAGTCCAATGTCTTTTTTTCATAAAACCCGCTATGGTATTCTCAATATTCTTTGCGGGAAGAATGAAATTCCTCTCAACTTCCATGAGTTGTTCATGAAATTTCAATGCGAAATCTCTTGATTCGTCAACAGATGCTATATATAAAATTGGGCCATCAAAATTAGTAGTTATTCCAACTCCTATCAAGCCACCGTTCTCGCGTTTGTGCCAACCCATTTCATATGGTTTTTCAAAATTATAATTTCTTTCATAAGCTGTTCCACGCATTAATTTGAGCATGACATCGTTCAGTGCCTTGTAAACAATTGTCATGCGATTGCTTATGGAATATTCCCCCCGTCCCGAAAATGAGCAACTAAAGCTACAAATATAATGCTCCTCTTCTCTGGAGAATAAGAAGGTTTCCGGCTCATGACCAGTTTTTACTTGAGAATAGCCACTCTTCTGGCATATCTCGCCTATTGCTTGTATGGCAGCACCAACGACTTCTCTTTTTGACATTGCAAGTCTCCTTTTATTTCAGGATTTTCCTGGTTCAGCAACCGGCCAAGGCCGCGCGAATGGCGCGTAAGATGCTCTCCGCGTCCAGTCCGGCCTCAGAGAGCAGTTCCTTTTGTTCGCCGTGGTCTATAAAACGGTCGGGTAGCCCCAGGCGCAAAAGCGGCGTCTTGAAAAATCCCATTTCCAGCAGGATTCTGCCGACTTCCGCGCCCGCGCCGCCTGCCACCGCGTTTTCTTCCAGAGTGACCAGCAGGGTATGCGATTTTGCCAGCTTTGCAATCAAATCCCGATCCATTGGTTTGACAAACCGCATGTTGGCGACGCTGGCATCCAGCTTCTCGCCCACGGCAAGCGCGGTCGCAAGGAGACTGCCAAAGGAAAGCAGGGCGACTTCCCGCCCTTCCCGTCGCAATTCTCCCTTGCCAAGCGGCAGCGTTTCCAGATCGTTTTCAACGGTCACGGAAAAATCGCTGCTGCCGCGTGGATAACGCACCGCAACCGGCGTATCGAGCCGATAGGCGGTGCTCAACATCCGGCGGCATTCGGCTTCATCCGCCGGGGTCATCAGGGTCAGATTGGGCACGCAGGAAAGAAAGGAAAGATCAAAACTGCCGTGGTGCGTCGCGCCATCCGCGCCGACCAGCCCGCCCCGGTCAATGGCGAACACCACCGGCAGATTCTGCAAGGCCACGTCATGCACCAGTTGGTCATAGGCGCGTTGTAAAAAGGTGGAATAAATGGCGACGACGGGTTTTAGCCCTTCACTCGCCAATCCGGCGGCAAACGTGACCGCGTGTTGTTCGGCAATGCCGACATCGTAATAGCGGTCGGGGAATTCCTGGGCAAAACGGGTCATGCCGGAACCTTCGCGCATGGCGGGGGTAATGCCGACCAGACGCGAATCCGCCGCCGCCATGTCGCACAGCCAGTCGCCGAAAACCTGGGTATAGGTGCGCTTGCCGCCCTTGCCCTCGGCAATGCCCGTGTCGGCATCGAATTTCCCCACCCCGTGATAGAGAATGGGATTGGCCTCGGCCAGCTTGTAACCCTGTCCCTTGCGGGTGATGATGTGCAAAAACTGCGGCCCCTTCAACTTGCGGATGTTTTCCAGCGTGGGCAGGAGCGCGTTGAAATTGTGTCCGTCAATGGGACCGTAATAGTCAAAGCCGAATTCCTCAAACAGCGCCCCCGGCGTAATCATCCCCTTGACGTGCTCTTCGGCGCGGCGCGCCAGTTCCAGCAGAGGCGGCGCAAAACCGAGCATGTGCCTGCCCGCTTCCTTGGCGGCGTTATAAGTCTTGCTGGATGTCAGCCGGGTCAGGATATGGTTCAACGCGCCGACCGGCGGGGAAATGGACATTTCGTTATCGTTCAAGATAACGAGCAGGTCGACGTTGGCAACGCCCGCATTGTTCAACGCCTCAAAAGCCATCCCCGCCGACATTGCGCCATCGCCAATGATGGCGACCACCTTTTTTTCTTCCCCCTTGTTCCGCGCCGCAAGCGCCATGCCCAACGCGGCAGAAATGGAGGTGGAAGAATGCCCCACCCCAAAAGTATCGTATTCGGATTCAGAACGGCGGGGAAAGCCGGAAATGCCGTCTTTCATCCTGAGCCGCGCCATGCCCTCGCGCCGCCCGGTCAGAATCTTGTGGGCATAGCTCTGGTGGCCGACATCCCAGATCAGCCTGTCAGAAGGCGTATCGAACACATAATGCAGGGCAATGGAGAGTTCCACCGTGCCGAGATTGGATGACAAATGCCCGCCCGTGCGAGAAACGGATTCCACCATGAACGCGCGCAATTCTTCCGCCAGACGCGGCAGGTCGCGCTTTTCCAGGCGGCGCAAATCGGCAGGCGAGGCAATGCCATCCAGCAGGGATTCGGGAAGTGAGGTAGGGGTATCCGTCATAAGAGCGCTTTTAATTGGAGGGACAAACTTGTGGCGGGACGCAGGTTGCGTCCCCTACAAAGTATTTCAGGTGGCAACGGTATCCTGCAAATGGCAATGATTTTTGAATTGCATGTAGGGGCGGCAATCTGCCGCCCGGTCTTGCAGATGACGATTGTTTCCCCTCTCCCGCCCCTTCGGGGCACCCTCTCCCACAAGTGGGAGAGGGGATGTTCAGTGCCATCCGCAGGGTAACTCCCCTCTCCCGCTTGCGGGAGAGGGGATGGGGGAGAGGGAAACAAGCGCAAAAATGTACACATGTGAATCAGGAATATCCTAAAACCGTCGCTCGCAAATAAAATCCGTCAATTCTGCCAGACGTTTTGCGCCCGCGCCAAGCTCGGCCAAAATTTCATGCGCCTCATCCCGCAGTTCGCCCGCGTAATGCTTGGCTTCGTTCAGTCCCAAAAGACTGACGTAGGTAGGCTTGTTGGCGGCATCGTCCTTGCCGGCGGTCTTGCCTAGCGTGGCGCTTTCCGTCGTGCCATCCAGAATATCGTCGACCACCTGAAAGAGCAGCCCCGCGCAGCCGGCAAAACGATCCAGTTCCGCCCACTCTTCCAGTTCCTCCGCGTCGGACAAGCGATTGCCGCACAACGCGCCCAGATGAACCGCCGCGCGAATCAGAGCGCCGGTTTTCATCGTGTGCATCCATTCCAGAGCCTCACGGGAAAGGGACTTGCCCACGGATTCCAGGTCAATGGCCTGCCCGCCCGCCATGCCAAGCGAGCCGGAAGCGCGCGCCAGTATTCTGACCGAGCGCAATTGCTGCTCCGGGGACGGAGCGGATTTCGCCAGACATTCAAAGGCAAGGCTTTGCAGGGCATCTCCCGCCAGAAGGGCGGTCGCCTCATCGAACGCGACGTGGCAGGAAGGGCGTCCGCGCCGCAGGGCGTCGTCGTCCATGCAGGGCAGATCGTCGTGAATCAGGGAATAGGCATGAATCAACTCGACTGCGGCAGAAGCCACCAGCAACGGTTCCCGCCTGGCATCCGTCAAATCGCCTGCCGCAAAGGCAAGCAAAGCGCGTATCCGCTTGCCGCCCCCCAACACGCTGTAGCGCATGGCTTCGTGCAGCCGCTTCGGGCTTACCTCTGCGCCGGGCAGTATCTTGTTCAGGTGGGCTTCTACGTCCT
>JAISSL010000186.1 GCA_031273145.1 Zoogloeaceae bacterium
GGTGATGGGGATTTGTCGCGCGCCCGCGCCGGTAATTTCAATGGCCAGTTGCCCATGCGCGGCAAGGCCAAACAGCAGCATGGGCAGACAGATGAGGCGGACAAGAAGGTGAGAGAAAGACATGGCAAACACTAAAAATGACATGGGCGGAAATTATACAGGGCTTGCGTAAGACATAGACAGGCGACACGTACCGATTTTCCCTTCTGACACATTTCTTGTTGCAGATTGCGGGCTTTTTGGTTCCGCAAGGCTTTACGAGATGCGCCGATAGCCTATAATAATCCGATTCTGTTTGATGAGGGCGGATCGCAAGATGGCCTGTTGCAAAATTTACCCAATCGGGCTGTCTGATACGTTTTCAAAAAATGCGTAGGGGAAAACCATGATTCTGGACAAGCTGTTCCAATTGATGTCCGAGAAACAGGCGTCTGACCTGTTCATCACGGCGGGCACGCCGATTCACATCAAGATTCAGGGCAACGTCATGCCGGTCAACCAGCAGGTGATGGTCCCGGACATGATCGAGAAAATCGCGCTGGAGCTGATGTCACCGGAACAGGCCACCATCTTCGAGCGCGATATGGAAATGAATCTTTCCTTCGGGTTTCCGCAGGTGGGCAATTTTCGGATCAACATCTTCCGTCAGCGTAACTCGGTCAGCATCGTGGTGCGCTTCATTCTGGGGAACATCCCGGAACTGGCGACTTTGGGTCTGCCGGCAGTGCTGTCCGACCTCATCATGGAGAAACGCGGCCTGATTCTGATTGTCGGCGCGACCGGCTCCGGCAAATCCACGACCCTGGCGGCGATGCTTGACCATCGCAATTCAAACCGGAGCGGGCACATCCTGACCATCGAAGACCCGATCGAATATCTGTTCCGCCACAAGAAATCCATTGTCAACCAGCGCGAACTGGGCATTGATACCCGCGACTGGCGCTCGGCGCTGAAAAACGCGATGCGGCAGGCGCCGGACTGTATCCTGATTGGCGAAATCCGGGATCAGGACACCATGCAGGCCGCCATTGCCTATGCCCAGACCGGGCATCTCTGTCTGGCAACCTTGCACGCAAACAACAGTTATCACGCCCTGAACCGGGTCATCAACTTTTTCGCCCTGGAAAACCGGCAGGCGCTTTTTCTCGATCTGGCAACCAGCTTGAAGGCCATTGTTTCGCAACGGCTGGTACGCAGGCCGGACGGGCTGCGTATTCCTTCTGCCGAGGTGTTGCTCAATACCCGTTATGTTAGCGAACTCATTGAGCGCGGCGAAATCCAGTCCATCAAGGAAGCCATGGAACAGAGCAACGCGGCTGGCTCGCAGACCTTCGAGCAGGATTTGTTCCGGCTTTACAAGGAAGGCATGATTACGCTGGATGAGGCGCTTGCCAATGCGGATTCGCCGACCAATCTTTCCTGGATCATCAACAATACCGGCCTTGATACGGGCAAGCAGAAGGAAAAACTGGTCGACAAGGCCATGGAATTCGAGCAGAACGATGGTTCCGGCACCTCCTTCAAGACGTTTTCGTTGGCTATTTCGGATGATAAAGCGGCTGCTTCATGATCTGCCATGTTCCAGACTGCCGCCACCGAGCTTCAAACCCTGCGCGATTGCCTGCGTTTTGCGGTGAGCCGCTTTAACGAAGCAAAACTTCATTTTGGGCATGGGACGGACAATGCCTGGGATGAAGCGGTCTATCTTTCCCTGTCTGCCCTGCATTTACCCCTTGACCGGCTGGACCCCTTTCTGGACGCGCGCCTTCTCCCCTCTGAGCTTGATGCCTTGCTGAATCTCTATCACCGCCGGATTGAGGAACGTCTACCCGCCGCTTATTTAACCGGGCAAGCCTGGCTTTTGGGGCATTCTTTTCGGGTAGATGAGCGGGTCATCGTGCCGCGCTCGTTTCTGGCGGAATTGCTGGGTGAGCGTTTTTCGCCCTGGCTTGCCAAGCCGGAATCCGTCGGAAGGATACTGGATTTGTGTACGGGTTCCGGCTGCCTTGCGATTCTGGCGGCACTTGCCTTTCCCGCCGCGCGGATAGACGCGCTGGATGTTTCTGCCGATGCCTTAGCGGTTGCCCGCGCCAATCTGGCGGATTACGGGTTGGAAGAGCGGATTCGCCTCATTGAATCGGATGCTTTTGCCGCGCTAACCCAACAGGATCGTTACGACCTCATTTTCTCCAACCCGCCTTATGTGGATGCCGAGGCGGTCGCGCATTTTCCGCCGGAATACCAAAAAGAGCCTGCCCTTGCGCTGGGTTCCGGCGAGGACGGGCTTGATTTTATCCGTCGCATTCTAGCGGAGGCGCGTGAGTATCTCAATCCGGGCGGCCTGCTCGTGGTGGAAGTGGGACATCAACGGGCGCGGCTGGAAGCGGCGTATCCACTTCTCCCCTCTACCTGGCTGGAAACTTCGGCAGGGGCAGACTATGTATTCCTGCTGACAAGGGAGGATTTTTCTTGACCAGGATGAGAGTACCCCATAGACGGGATGACGGCAGCAAGCCGGACAAGGCGCATACGGCGGAAACCGCGCCGATAAAGGCATTACCCGATGAAGGGGACGCGCTGGTGCGCGTTTCCCGCCTGCTGTCCATGCAGGGCTTGTGTTCCCGGCGCGAGGCGGATTGCTATATCGAGCGGGGCTGGGTCTTTGTGGATGGCAAGCGGATAACCGAGCTTGGCAGTCGTGTTAGCAAAACGGCCAGGGTTTCGCTTGCGCCGGAAGCAGAGCGGCAGGAAGCAAGGCTCGTGACCATCCTGATTAACAAGCCGGTAGGCTACGTTTCCGCGCAGCCGGAAGATGGCTACCGGGCGGCGGTCAGTCTGGTACGCGCCGATACCGAGTGGCGGATGAAGGCAGATAGGCCGTTCGAGGCGGCGCATTTGCGCGGCCTTGCGCCTGCCGGACGGCTGGATATTGATTCGTCCGGGCTTCTGGTGTTGACTCAGGATGGACGGGTTGCCCGCAAATTGATTGGCGAGGATTCTGTCGTAGAAAAGGAATATCTGGTGCGGGTGGAAGGCGAACTTCGTCCCGGCGGACTGGAACTGCTTAGGCACGGCCTGATGCTGGATGACAAACCGTTAAAGCCCGCAGAGGTGGAATGGCAGAATGACGACCAGTTGCGTTTTATCCTGATGGAAGGCAAAAAGCGCCAGATTCGCCGGATGTGCGAGCAGGTGGGTTTGAATGTGACGGCCTTGAAGCGGGTGCGGATTGGCGCGGTACGCTTGGGCGACCTGCCGCCTGGGCGCTGGCGTTATCTGCGCGGGCACGAGCGGTTTTGAGGCGCGGACAAGGCCATGTTTACCATTACCCTGGGACAGCTTGAGACCTGGATTGCCAGCGTGATTTATCCGCTGACCCGCATTCTGGCGGTGGCGGTGACTGCGCCGCTGTTGAGCAATGCTGCCATGCCAAGGCGCATTCGCCTGATGCTGGGGTTGGCGCTCACCCTGGGCATCTCGCCGATTCTGCCGCCCATGCCGGATGTCACTCCGGCTTCCGGGTTGGGGCTTTGGATACTGGCGCAGCAGATTTTGATCGGCGTCGGCATGGGGCTTTCGATGCGGATTATCTTTACCGCGATTGACATGGGTTCGGCGGTGGTGGCCTTTCAGATGGGCTTGGGCTTTGCCAATTTCTACGACCCGCAGAATACTTCGCAAACCTCGGTAGTTTCCAATTTCATGACCCTGATTGCCACCCTGCTTTTCATTTCCATGAACGGGCACCTGATTTATTTTGCCGTGATCGCGCAGAGTTTTATCGCCATTCCCATCAGCACGACTTCCCTGCAACCGACGAGTTGGGAATTTCTCGCCCTGCTGGGCAGCCGGATTTTTTCTACCGGGGTCTTGCTTGCCTTGCCGATTGTGGTCATGATGATGTGCTGCAACCTGTCGCTGGGGGTTCTGAATCGCGTAGCGCCCCAGTTGCACCTGTTTGCGATTGGCTTTCCGATTACCCTGATGCTGGGTTTTGTCTGTCTCGCCATCATGATGGGGCATCTGCCCGCGCCGCTGGAACGAATCTTCAACGAAGGATTGACCGCCATGCTGGCCTTTGCCCTGCCGCCGATGCCGGACGCATCCCGTATGCCCTTTCCTGAAATTCTCAAGACGCCATGAACGATGAATTGACCCCCGACCTTTTTTCCGAAGGCTTGCCTCCGCCCATGCTGCCGCCTGCCTCCGGCAGTGATGAAGGGCGGGATGGAGAAAGCATCCTGCTACATGAATCCGCCGCGCGCGATTATCTGGAATACGCGATTGCCGTCGTCAAGGGACGTGCCCTGCCGGACGCGCGAGATGGCATGAAGCCGGTACAGCGGCGGGTACTCTATGCCATGCGCGAACTGGGGCTTTCCGCCACGGCAAGACCCGTGAAGTCGGCGCGGGTGGTGGGGGACGTGATCGGCAAGTTTCACCCGCATGGCGATGCGTCGGCCTATGACGCGATGGTTCGGGTGGCGCAGCCTTTTGTGCTGCGCTATCCGCTGGTGGATGGCCAGGGCAATTTCGGCTCCCGCGATGGCGACAACGCGGCGGCCATGCGCTATACCGAAGCCAGACTTACCCCCATTGCGGAATTGTTGCTTTCGGAAATCGGCGAAGGCACAGTGGATTTTCAGCCGAACTACGATGGTTCGCTGAATGAGCCGGCCTTTCTTCCGGCGCGTCTGCCTTTTTCCCTCTTGAATGGCGCATCCGGCATTGCGGTAGGAATGGCGACCGAAATTCCGCCGCACAATCTTTCCGAGCTTGCGATGGCGGCGATTCATCTCCTCAAAAACCCGACGGCGACGCTGGATGCCCTGCTTGCCTTTTTGCCCGGCCCCGATTATCCGGGTGGTGGGCAGATTATTTCGCCGCTGGCGGATATTGCGGCAGCTTACGGTTCCGGGCGGGGCAGCCTTCGGGTACGGGCGCGGTATGAGATTGAGGAGATGGCGCGGGGGGCGTGGCAGGTCGTGTTTACGGAGTTGCCTCCCGGCGTTTCCACTGCCAGGGTGCTGGCCGAAATGGGCGCGATTCTGAATCCGCAGCCCAGGGCAGGGAAAAAAGGCGTTGAACCGGCGACGGCGCAATTGAAAAGCCTGTTCGTCTCGCAGCTTGATAAAGCGCGGGATGAATCCGGCAAGGATGACGCGGTTCGGCTCGTCTTTGAGCCGGCGAGTTCCCGGCAGGATCGGGAGGAATTCATCGCCCTGCTGCTGACGCACACGAGCCTGGAGACTTCCGTTCCCATCAATCTGGTTGCGGTAGGGCTGGATGGTCGCCCCTGCCGGAAAACCCTTGCCGAACTGTTGGGGGAATGGTGCTGCTTTCGCGTGGCGACGGTTGCGCGTCGCTCGCGCTTTCGGCTTGCCAGAACCGGCGAGCGCATCCATATTCTTGAAGGGCGGCGGATCGTTTTTCTGAATGTCGAGGAAGTCATCCGCCTGATTCGGGAGTCCGATAACCCAAAGTCTGCCCTGATCTCCCGTTTTGCCTTAACGGATACCCAGGCGGACGATATTCTGGAGATTCGCTTAAAACAACTGGCGCGTCTTGAAGGCATCAAGATTGAGCAGGAACTTGCCAAACTTGGGAAGGAAGCGGCGGCGCTGGAAACCCTGCTTGCGAGCGAAGAAAACCTGAAGCGACAGGTGATTGCGGAAATTCGCGCCGATGCCGAAAAATATGGCGACAAGCGCCGTACCTTAATTGAACCGGCGGAGACGATTTCCCGGCAGGATATGGCGGCGGTTGCCGATGAGCCGGTCACGGTCATCGTCTCGAAAAAAGGGTGGGCGCGGGCGCGGCAAGGGCATAATCTCGATTTGTCCGCCCTGGCGTTCAAGGAGGGCGATGCCTTTGGCAGCGTGCATGAATGCCGCTCGGTGGATTCGCTGGCGCTGCTGGCCGAAAATGGCCGCGCCTATACGGTGGCCGTCGCGCAACTGCCGGATGGGCGCGGAATGGGCGCGCCGCTTGCGTCCTTTGTGGAGATGTCCGGCAGCCGCATTGCCCATGTGCTTGTGGGCAAGCCCGAAGAGTCCTACCTGATTGCCAAGAGTTCGGGGTATGGGTTTATCTG
>JAISSL010000213.1 GCA_031273145.1 Zoogloeaceae bacterium
CCGACACATGAGCGAGACTGCATCCCAAGGCAAAGCCTTGGCAAGCAGAGAAAAAGTCAGGGGAAAGCTGGAAAAAACGCCGGAACCGGCGGGTGAAGCAGAAGAAGAGGAAACGTCAGGCAGCGGCAAATATGCCGCTAGAATGCGGGGGGGGGGGGGGGTAACTTGTTGATTATAAAGGCTTTTTCCAGAAACACAATGAGTGCCCTCAAAAATTCCGATTCAGTTGAAATGCCGCCACCATGACGCGCGAACGGACGCATTATTGCACAAAATTTTATCTTGCGGACGGCAATTTTTAAAAAGCATCGCCGTCCGCAAGGACACGGCAAATCAACTGCTTTTCTGTCCCCAGCGCAACCAGATATTGAGCCGTCGCAGGTTATCTACCCCGTCTGCCTTAAAACTGTCGGCAAGCAAAACCAGTGTGCCGCCGACGGGTGTCTCCTCTCCACGCCAGGAAAAAACGATAAGCCAAGGCAGCGCCAATGCGCCCGAAGCAGGACGCGCCAAAAGCTGATTTTCCGGCGCGTCGTCTGTCAAATCAGATGCGTGCGAGAGGCGCAAACGCCCATCTGCCGCCAGAATAAGCCGTTTGGGCTGACGAGCAAGCGCGCGAAGCGCAGTCCAGAAATTCCAGACCAGAAACAACAGAAAAAGCGCCTGTCCCCACAGCGGCCACGGGGAAAAAAGCCCGCCCGCCGCCGCAAGTCCATGCGCGACCCACAAAAAAATACGCAACCGGCGCGAAGGGGCAAGTTCCAGCAAAACAGGAAAAGCCAACGTCTCCATCCGTTCTTTCCCCTGTCAGCAGGACACAGACAGCAGGTCTTGCAGATTGCAAGACCTCAAATCCGCTTAAAGACCAGCGAACCGTTCGTGCCGCCAAAGCCAAAATTGTTGTTGAGCGCAATCTGAATCGGCATGTTACGCGCAACGTTCGCGCAGTAATCCAGATCGCATTCCGGGTCGGGCGTGACAAGATTGATGGTCGGCGGGGAAATCTGATGATGGAGCGCCAGCACCGTAAAAAGCGATTCAATCCCGCCCGCGCCGCCCAGCAGATGCCCGGTCATGGATTTCGTGGAATTGACCACCAGCTTCTTAGCGGCATCCCCAAAGGCGAGCTTGATAGCTTCCGTCTCGTTCTTGTCGCCCAGCGGCGTAGACGTGCCATGCGCGTTCAGGTATTGCACCTCATCCGTATTGACCCCGGCATTCTTGAGCGCCGCCAACATGCAGCGGCGCGGGCCATCCGCATTGGGCGCGGTGATGTGGTGGGCATCCCCGCTCATGCCGTAGCCGATCAATTCAGCGTACATCTTTGCGCCCCGCGCTTTTGCGTGCTCGTATTCTTCCAGCACCAGAATACCCGCGCCTTCGCTCAGGACAAAACCATCCCGATCCTTATCCCAGGGACGGCTCGCTTCCTCCGGCGCGTCATTCCGGGTCGAAAGCGCCTTTGCGGCACAAAAGCCGCCTAGCCCCAGGGTACTGATACAGCCTTCCGAGCCGCCCGCAAGCATCACGTCGGCATCGCCGTATTCGATGATACGTCCCGCCTCCCCAATGCAATGCGTGCCCGTGGTACAGGCGCTGACCAGCGCGATATTCGGCCCCTTGAAGCCGAACTCGATGGAAAGATTGCCGGAAATCATGTTGATGATGGCTCCGGGCACAAAGAAGGGAGAAATCTTGCGTATCCCGCCAGCCAGCGCGTCGCCATAGCTCTTCTCAATCCCCGGCAGACCGCCAATGCCGGAACCGATGCAAATGCCGGTCCGTTCCGCCTCCGCCTCCGTTGGATGCTCAAGACCGGCATCGCGCACCGCCTCAATCCCGGCCGCTATGCCGTAGTGGATGAAAAAATCCATCCGGCGGGCATCCTTGGCCGCAATGTATTGGGTCACGTCGAAATCCCGCACTTCCCCCGCGATACGGCTGGGGAAGGCGGATGCGTCCAGACGACTGACCGCGCGAATGCCGGAACGACCCGCGACAATATTCTGCCAGGCCGTCTCAACCGAGTTTCCAACCGGGCTGATGATGCCAAGACCCGTCACAACGACTCTGCGATGCGCCATTTTACGCTCCCAATGCAATGCGTCCATAAGGAAGCCGGCCTTAGAAGCCGGCTTCCGAGAACAGGACGCCCTTTATTTTTTCAGGTGAGCCGCGATGTACTCGGATGCTTTTGCAACCGTCGTAATCTTTTCGGCCTCTTCATCGGGAATTTCGCAATCGAATTCCTCTTCCAGCGCCATCACCAGCTCGACGGCATCCAGAGAATCGGCGCCCAGGTCATCCACGAAAGAAGAATCGTCCTTGACATCCTTTTCATCTACGCCAAGTTGCTCAACCACGACCTTCTTGACGCGCGCAATGATTTGTTCCATTGAAATGCTCCTTCCCATGACGGGATTTAAAAAAACCAAGATATTCTACCAAAAAATGCGGCAAGAAAAATTGCCTCACTCCATGTACATACCCCCATTGACATGCAGGGTCGTTCCCGTGATGTACGCAGCGGCCGGCGAAGCCAGAAACGCCACGGCATTCGCCACATCGTCCGGGTCGCCGAACCTGCCCATCGGGATGGCGCCTTGCAGGGCGGTACGCTGCGCTTCCGGCAAACTGCGGGTCATGTCGGTATCAATGAAGCCCGGCGCAACACAATTGACCGTAATGTTGCGGCTGGCCAACTCCCGCGCCAGCGCCCGGCTCATCCCGGCAACGCCCGCCTTGGCCGCGCAGTAATTGGCCTGTCCGGCATTGCCCGCGTGTCCGACCACCGAAGTGATGTTGATGATTCTTCCGCCCTTCGCCTTCATCATCGGGCGAATAAAGACGCGGGACATGCGAAAAACCGCTTTCAGATTGGTCTCAAGCACTGCGTCCCATTCCTCGTCCTTCATCCGCATCGCCAGATTATCGCTGGTAATGCCCGCATTATTCACCAAAATACCCGGCGCGGCGGAAAATTCTTTTTCGATGGCGGTCAGAGCCGCATCAATATGCGCGGCATCGCACACATTCAAGACCAGGCCGGAGCCTTTCGCGCCGATCGCCTTCAATGCGTCGGAAAACGCATTCGCGCCCTCCGCATCCATCGCGCCACCAATGACGGTTGCGCCTTCCCGCGCTAGTCTCAGGGCAATGGCCTTGCCAATCCCGCGCGAAGCGCCCGTAACCAGCGCAATTTGTCCCGCAAGGGGAAGATTCGTCGTATCTGTCATAACCTTTACTCCAGAGTGAGATTCGCTTCCAGCGCGGCAGCATCTGCCAGCGCAATGCCGGTCACGCCATCGGCGCAACGCTTGGCAAGCCCCGCCAGCACCCTGCCGGGACCACATTCAACCACCTGCCCCACGCCTTCCGCTGCCATTCGACGGATGATTTCCACCCAGCGCACAGGCCGGTAAGCCTGCCGCACCAGGGCATCGCGTATTTTTTCCGGCGTGGATTCTACCGCCACATCCACGTTATTGATGACGGGAATTTTCGGGGGACGAAATTCTGTTTTTTCCAGAGCCACCGCGAGTTTTTCCGCCGCAGGCCGCATCAGGGAGGCATGGAACGGCGCGGATACCGGCAAGGCCAACGCGCGTTTCGCGCCCTTTTCCTTGCACAATTCCATTGCCCGCTCAACCGCCTGTTTGTGACCGGCAATCACTGTTTGCCCTACGGCATTGAAATTGACCGCTTCCGCCACGCCGCCCGTCTCGGCACTCGCGGCGGCACAGGCCGCATGAACGGCTTCATCTTCCAGCCCCATGATCGCCGCCATGCCTCCGCTGCCAAGCGGCACCGCTTCCTGCATCGCCGCCGCGCGCAAACGAACCAGAGGCACGGTATCCGCAAACGTAAGCACCTCGGCAGCCACCAGCGCCGAATATTCGCCCAGGCTGTGTCCGGCAAGGCAAGCCGGGTTTTTTCCGCCCTTTGCCTGCCAGAGCCGCCAGACCGCCACGCCAGCCGTCAGCATCACCGGCTGGGTATTGACCGTCTGCGCGAGCGTCTCGCTACTGCCGGAGGCCACCATCTCCCACAAATCCTCGCCTAAAGCATTCGAGGCTTCGGAAAATACGGCGCGCACAACGGCAGCATCCTTTTCGTTCGCGGTATAGGCGGCCATCATGCCGACCGACTGCGAACCCTGTCCCGGAAAAACAAAAGCAAATGACATGATGTCTTCGTCCTTAAAATTCAAAAAGCGCCGCGCCCCAGGTAAACCCGCCGCCAACGCCTTCCAGCAGCACGCGCTGCCCTTTTTTGATGCGTCCATCCCGCACCGCCTCATCCAACGCAAGCGGCACGGAAGCAGCCGACGTATTGCCATGCCGCTCCACGGTCACGATAACCTTTTCCCGCGCCAGCCCCATTTTCCGGCTGGTCGCGTCAATGATGCGAATGTTGGCCTGATGCGGAATCAGCCAGTCAATCTCCCGGCTTTCCATGCCCGCCGCCTGACAACATTCTTCCGCCACTGAGGCAAGTACCCGCACGGCATTCTTGAAAACGGCCTGCCCTTCCATCCGCAGGAAAGGGTCGCCCCAAACCTTGCCGGAACGAACCTGACCGGGAACGGAAAGAATGCCCGCTTGAGCGCCATCCGCGTGAAGGACGGAAGCCATGATACCGGGCGTATCGGAGGCTTCCAGCACCACCGCGCCCGCGCCATCGCCAAAGAGAACGCAGGTTCCCCGATCCTGCCAGTCGAGAATCGTGGAAAAGACATCCGAACCTACGACCAGCGCCTTTTTATGGGTGCCGGAACGGATAAATTTATCGGCCACCACAAGACCATAGACAAAGCCGCTGCACACGGCCTGCACGTCAAACGCGGTCGCGCCGTGATTGCCCAACGCGCCCTGCAACAGACAGGCGGTACTGGGAAAAATATAATCCGGCGTGGACGTGGCGACAATCAGCAAATCCAGTTCAGCTGCGGTAAGACCCGCCATTGCCAACGCCCGTTCGGCGGCAATCTTCGCCATCGCACCGGAATTCTCCCCCGGCGCGGCCAGATGCCGAAAACGAATGCCGGTACGCTCGATAATCCATTCATCGTCGGTATCAATGCCCCGCGCAATCAGGTCAAGATTGCTGACCGGCGCGCCGGGCAAATAGCCGCCCGTGCCGGTCAACCGGGCATAAACGGAACCGCTCTTCTCGCCGCTCTTCATGCGTTCTCCTTTTCCGCCTGTTCGTCCGCTGCCGCGCCTTCTATGGCCTGCTGCCGTTCCCGCAACTCCGCCAGTTTGGCGCTGATGCGCTCCACCACCTGATTGCTGGCCGCATCATACGCTCGTGCCAGGGCATGAGCAAAGGCTACCGCGTCCGCCCCGCCGTGGCTCTTCATGCTCAAGCCTTTCAGCCCCAAGAGGCTTGCGCCATTGTACTGGCGCGGATCAAAACGCGCCTTGAAACGGTTCAAGACCGGCAACGCAACCAGAGCCGCCAGACGGGAGAAAAGGGAACGGGAAAATTCCTGCTTCAGCGAATGCGCCAGCATGTGCGCCAGCCCTTCTGAAGTCTTCAGCGCCACGTTGCCGACAAAGCCATCGCATACCACGACATCGGCCTCGCCCTGATAAATGCCATCCCCCTCTACATTGCCCACGAAGTTGAGGCCGGAGGCTTTCAGGAGCAGGGTCGCTTCCTTGACCACTTCATTGCCCTTGATTTCTTCTTCGCCAATGTTGAGCAGCGCAACGCGGGGATACTCATTGTGATCCAGCGCCGCAGCCAGCATCGCGCCCATGATGCCGAACTGGAGCAGGTGCTCAGGCGTACAATCCACGTTCGCGCCCAAGTCAAGCATATAGACGCGCCCGTTGATGGTCGGCATGACCGGACAAATCGCGGGACGGTCAATCCCCGGCAACATTTTCAGGACGAAGCGGGACATCGCCATCAACGCGCCGGTATTCCCTGCCGAAAGCGAGCCGCACGCTTGTCCATCCTTGACCAGATTGAGCGCCAAACGCATGGAAGATTTTTTCTTGTTCTTCAGCGCTGAGGTGGGGGATTCATCCATCGCCACCACATCATCCGCATGGACGACCTCGTAGCGCCCCGCGCAATCGGCTCCGGCGGCAAGGAACGGCTCGATTTTCGCTTTCTGCCCGACCAGCATGACCTTCGCTTCCAGATGCCCGCGCAAAAAGGCGAAGGCAGCCGGAACCGTAACGGCGGGACCGTAATCTCCCCCCATGCAATCAATGGCTATCGTATGCGACATTCAAAAACCCAAAAACGAAAGGCAGGCAGCCCTGCCCTGATGCCCAAAACGGCGCGAAATCCGACACGGAAACAAGCGACAGGACGCTTACTCGCCCTTGCCGGACGTGACCTTCCGCCCCCGGTAGTAACCGGCAGGCGAAATATGATGCCGCAAATGCGTCTCGCCCGTCGTCTTTTCCACGGCAAGCGGGGGATTGGTCAGAAAATCGTGGGCGCGGTGCATCCCGCGCTTGGAAGGCGATTTCTTGTTTTGCTGAACAGCCATTTCAATACTCCTGAAAACAAAATCAATCTGTAACGCGGCCTTTCAAGGCCGCAAGCGCCGCAAAGGGATGCTCGGTCTGGATTGCTTCCACAACCGGCAACGCACAATCGTCATGCCGGGGCGCGGTAGGCAAGGCCAATAAAATTTCGTCCTCAACCAGTTCAAGCGCGGAACGAAAGCCTGCCTTGCCTGCCGCAACCGGCAGAAAATCCAGCGTTTCGTCTTCCAGTTCTTCCTGGGTCAAGGCGCTTTCCGCGTCCGCCAATTCCAGCCGGCTTTCTATCCTGAGCGGGATTGCTACAGGAGAGAGGCATCTCTGGCAGATGAGCGGCAATTCCCCGGACACCGAAACGCGCAACGCGGCCTTTCCATGCCCGCCCGGATGTTCCACCCCGATCGTTTCGCCCTGCACGCGAAAGAAGATTTCTCCTTTCGCATCCGCAAGCTCATCTTGCAGACGCGGTAGCTTTACCAAAGCCAACGCCCCTTCAAGAAGGCCGCCATCAAGGGCAAAACGCCAAAGGTCCATCGGAACGTCCGCCTTCCAAAAAGAAGTAGACGATTGATTCCTCTGCGACATAAACATCGGATAATATAGCGTCCTCACTGATAAGTCAAAGATGGCAATGATGAAGAACTGCTTTTGCACTTTTCTTTTTATCCGGCTTGACTTCCTTCCCACTTGGGAACAAAGTTAGCCCTTGTTTTTTGGAGTGTCTGCTTCCATGTTCGGTAATCGCCTTAATCCCGCAAACACTTACGCCTCTCTGGGGCGTGAGTCTGACATCAGCACCGCCAGCCCGCACCGGCTGATCATTCTCCTTTTTGAAGGCGCGCAGAGCGCCATTTCCGTGGCAAAGCTACATGCCGAACAGGAGAATTTCGCCGAGCGCGGCACCCACATTTCCAAGGCCATAGACATCATCGCCAATGGCCTGAAAGTCAGCCTGGATGTCCAGGCGGGCGGAGAGCTGGCCGAGCGCCTGTCTGCGCTCTACGACTATATGGTCTCCCGCCTCCTCTGGGCTAACATGAAGAACGACATCCCCACCCTGGATGAAGTGCAGGGGCTGCTGGGAGAAATTCATGAAGCCTGGCGGCAGATTGACCCGGATAAACAACAGCAGGGCGCGACATGAGCCGCACCCCTTATGAGACGCTCGAATCCGTCCTTGCCGAAATTCGCCAACGCGGAGAAGCGGGAGACTGGGCAAGCGCGTCCGCAGCGTTCGACCAGCTCCATTTGCAGATTCAGGGCGGGCAAATCCCCCAGGCAACGGCCACAGACCGCGCCGCGCTTGAGCGCGCCAAGGCGCATCTGGATTCCATTGCCGAGCGCGCCATTCCGCTGCACAAGGATATGGAAACCCTGCTGAAAGCCTTTGGCGGAACCGGCAAGCCCGCTGCTTGAAACGTAGGCATCCGGCATGGTTCTGCTTCCCACCGATCTTGCCAATGCCCGATTGAAGCTGATCGGGGATTTGATCGGCAAGACCCAGCCGGGCAGCGCCGCGCAAAAAGGTTCCGACCTGTTGCGCGACTTTGCGCCGGGGCAACGGCTCATGGCGACGATTCAGGCTTTGTTGCCCGATGGAACCTACCGCGCCCAGGTTGCCGGACGCAGCCTGACCCTTGCGCTTCCTTTTGCGGCGCAACCGGGAGAAGAGCTGGAACTGGAAACGACCGAACAGAACGGAAAAACAACACTGGCGATTCTCACCAACCGGGGCGGTGATGCCGCCGCAGGAAAAGAAGCCGCCAGGCCGGACGCCAATGCCAACGCCAGCAATACCCGTTTGACGCCGACCGGCAAGCTGATTGCGGAACTCTTTTCCGAAGGGGACAAGGCAGGCGGAAAACGTCCGCAGCCGACCGCCCTCAACAACGCGCAGCCGATTTTCGAGCGCCTTCCTGCCAAGGCCGCCGACATTGCCTCCGCGCTGAAAGCGGCGCTGGGCAAAAGCGGCATGTTTTATGAATCGCATCAGGCGCGCTGGGTGCAGGGACGCGCTTCGCTGGAATCCCTGCTCTCCGAGCCGCAGGGCAAACTTTCTCCCGCCGTTCATGCGCTTAAGCTATCTGGCGAACCGATGGGGATGGCAAGACCCGGCATGACGGCACAACCACAACCTTCGCAACCTTCCGCGCAAAACCCGGCGCAGACGGGGACACAGCCCGGAACACAATCGGGAATTCAGCCCGGAGCGCAACCCGGAACACAACCGGGAGTACAACCCGGAGTTCAACCGGGAGTTCAACCGGGAGTGCAACCGGGAGCGCAACCGGGCGTACAACCCGGAACGCAGCCAGGAATGCAAACGATGGCGCAAGCCGAAACTGCCGCGTCGTCCGCAGCCCGTCCCGGCGCTTCGCCTGCCGCGCCGTCTCCATCCCAATCTCCTGGGCAAAATTCGTCCCCGGCATCTGCGGCAGCGGCAGCTTCAACCGCTTCAACTGCCAATGCCGCAGCGGAAAGCAGCGCGGTGCGGGTCAGCACGGGGCAGGCCGTTGCCCCCGACTTGACGCTGATGGTTCGTCAGCAACTGGAAGCTCTGGCTTCCA
>JAISSL010000132.1 GCA_031273145.1 Zoogloeaceae bacterium
CCTCCCTCCCTCCCTCCCTCAATCAATCAATCAATCAATCAATCAATCAATCAATCAATCAATCAATCGTTCCGATCTGAACGATTCTGGGTTTGGTCAGGCTGGCTGGGTTTGATCCTGATCGTAGCGTCGGCCTTTGGGTACGATACGAACATGCCCTATCCGGGATGGCGCGCGCTGATTCCTTCACTGGGCGCAGCGTTGGTCATCATGGCTGGGCATCATCCTGCCGGAAGAAACTCTCGCACACTGCCTGTTTCGGCTCTGCTTTCCTTACGCCCCATGCAAGCCCTGGGTCGCGTGTCTTATTCATGGTATCTCTGGCACTGGCCGATTCTGGTCGTGGGCGGCGCGATTCACGTTCAGGCCGGACTGCCTACTCGAATCGCACTGGCCTTGTTCTCCTTGCTACTGGCGACAATTTCTTACCGCTACGTGGAATTGCCCATCCGCCGAGTTGATGCGCTGTTGCATCGTCCGAGCCGCATGGTGGCAGGTACGGTCATGGTCTTGCTGTTAACCGGGTGGCTTGCTCTGCAATGGGGAAACGAGGCATGGAAGGCGAGCCATAATCCAGAGTATGCGCGATTTGAACAGGCACGTTCAGATTTACCGGAACTTTACGCCTATGGTTGCGATACATGGTTTTACAGCGCGGATGTCACAGTCTGTCCATTTGGCGACATGAATGCGCCGCATACTGCGGTGCTGATGGGGGATAGTATTGGAGCATTCTGGTTTCCAGCATTGCAATCCCGGTTTACGCAAGCAGGCTGGCGTTTGCTGGTCATGACCAAATCAAGTTGCCCAATGGTAGACAAGCCATTTTTCTATGCGCGAATCGGTAAGGAATACACAGTCTGCGCGGAATGGCGGCAGCACGCACTGGAATTCCTGCGCGAGATGAAACCCGACCATGTCTTCCTGGGTTCCTCGGCAAGTTCCGGCACTGGTTTTACTCCCTCCGATTGGACGGAAGGAACGCGCAAGGTCTTGCAGGTTATCAGTCCCCATGTAAACGAGATCACTCTGATTCGTGGCACGCCCGTTTTACCATTCGATGCGCCGGATTGCCTGGCAAACGAAACACCTTTGACCTGGCTGCTGACGGGAGAAAACCGTTGTTCTGCTATCCCTGATAATACATACAACGATCAGGTCTTCGCCGCCTTGCAAAAAGCGGCGATTGGTTTTCCCAATGTACGCCTGCTGGACATGAATGATGCCGTTTGCCCGGATGGACGTTGCAGTGCCGAACAGGAGGGCCTCATCGTTTTCCGAGACACCCAACACCTGACCGCCAGTTTTGCGGCGCGGCTTGCCGAACCGTTCAATCAGCGTCTGGAAAGGCTTTGGGAACAGCAGGACAGGGCAACCGTCCTGAAAAATTGAAGCAATTTCCGGCAGTGTCAATGCCTTATTGCAATCAAAAAATGACGAAAACAGTATCCCCCGTCATTCCGCGCGCCACGACTGGTCTATGCCATCACGGAAACACGTCTGCTGCCGGAGAAAACGCGGCGATTCATTGAGTTTCTGCGTGAGCGCCTGTGTCCTGATCCTGTGGACGGGTCTTGCAGGCAATCATGATTTTCAAAACAATTGCCATCCGCAAGACGACTTTTCTCCATGCCGGATTGAGGGGCGTGTTAACATACAAAGCCCCGATGTATTCAATGCGAACCGGGTTTGCCCAAGCGTTTTCTGGAGAAAATCATGCCTCAATACCGTTCCCGTCTTTCTACCCACGGTCGCAACATGGCCGGCGCGCGCGCCCTCTGGCGCGCAACCGGCGTCAAGGACGAAGATTTCGGCAAGCCGATCATTGCCGTCGTCAATTCCTTCACCCAGTTCGTCCCCGGACACGTCCACCTGAAGGAAATCGGGCAACTGGTGGCGCGGGAAATCGAAGCGGCAGGCGGCATCGCCAAGGAATTCAACACGATTGCCATTGACGACGGCATCGCCATGGGACACAGCGGGATGCTCTATTCCCTGCCTTCCCGCGAGTTGATTGCCGATTCGGTCGAATACATGGCAAACGCCCACTGTGCCGACGCGCTGGTCTGCATCTCCAATTGCGACAAAATCACGCCGGGCATGTTGATGGCGGTCATGCGGCTCAATATTCCGGCAATCTTCGTCTCCGGCGGGCCGATGGAAGCTGGGAAATTCAATGAGAGCGACGGCAAGGTGATAAAGCTCGACTTGATTGACGCAATGGTCAAGGCCGCCGATACCTCGGTTTCCGAGGAAGATTTGGCAGTGATTGAGCGTAGCGCCTGTCCGACCTGCGGTTCCTGTTCCGGCATGTTTACCGCCAATTCGATGAATTGCTTGACCGAAGCCCTGGGACTGGCTCTGCCGGGCAATGGCACGCTGGTTGCCACCCACGCCGACCGAAAGACGCTGTTTCTGCGGGCGGGACGGCTCATCGTGGAACTGGCAAAACGCTACTACGAAACGGGGGATGAAACGGCACTGCCGCGCAGTATCGCGTCCCATGCGGCGTTTGAAAATGCCATGAGCCTGGATGTGGCAATGGGCGGCTCGACCAATACCGTCCTGCATCTTCTCGCCATAGCGAACGAGGCGGGCGTGAAATTCGGCATGTCCGACATTGATGCCATTTCCCGCCGGGTTCCCTGTCTATGCAAGGTAGCGCCCGCGACCGACCTCTACCACATCGAGGACGTGCATCGCGCGGGCGGCGTGATGAGCATTCTGGCGGAACTTTCCCAGGCCGGTCTGATTCAGAGGGATGTGCCGACCGTCTACGCAAAGACCCTGGGCGAAGCCATGGATACCCACGATGTTGGCACCGTTGCCGATCTCAGCGTTCTGGAATTCTATAGTGCCGCGCCGGGCGGTGTGCCTTCGCTTACCGCGTTTTCCCAGGATAATCGCTGGCCGGAACTCGACATTGACCGCACGCACGGCTGCATCCGCAATATCGCCAACGCCTACTCGAAGGATGGCGGCCTTGCCGTGCTGCATGGCAACCTCGCAATGAGCTGTATCGTCAAGACAGCCGGGGTGGATGAATCCATCCTCAAATTCACGGGCAAGGCCAGGGTATTTGAAAGTCAGGAGGATGCGTCAGAAGCCATTTTGGCCGGGAAGATCGTCGCGGGCGACGTGGTGGTGATCCGCTACGAAGGGCCGCAGGGCGGGCCGGGGATGCAGGAAATGCTCTATCCCACCAGTTACCTGAAATCGCGCGGACTGGGCAAGTCCTGCGCGCTTTTGACTGACGGGCGTTTTTCCGGCGGGACTTCGGGGCTTTCCATCGGGCATGTCTCGCCAGAAGCGGCGAACGGCGGCGCGATTGCCCTGGTGGAAGAGGGAGACATCATCGAGATTGACATTCCCGCTCGCCGCATTCATTTAGCCGTGGAAGATACGAAACTGAGATTACGCCGCATCGAGATGGAAGTTAAGGGCGATGCCGCCTGGCGGCCTGCCGCGCGAAACCGCGTCATCTCCCGCGCTCTGGAAGCGTATGCGCTCTTCGCGGCTTCCGCAGACCGGGGCGGCGTGCGCGACCTCACGCAAGTCGTGCGGCGCAAGAAAAGCTGATAGAACCATCCCCTGAATGCCCCTTTGAACACGAAAGGTTCTGCCATGCTGCTTTCTGCCATGTGCGCTAAAAAAATCCCGCTTTATGGGGTGCTTTTTTGCGTACTCACTGCCTGCGCGGCGACAGGCGTACTCAACCGTCAACCCTCTGCGCTCAAGCAGGCCGTTGCAGCGGTTGATGGCAGTTTTGGTCTGCGTTTTGGCAGGCCAAGTTTTTCCAACTACTCAAAACGGGAAAAACTCATCGGTATCGTACTCGCGCAATTACCCGGCACGGGCAGGGACGACCCGCCGGATAACCTGCTGGCTGAACTCATTGACTGTTTTGATGACCCTTCCCCTTCCGCTTCTGTCTTTCAGGATCAACCCGTTCCGCTCGGATGGGTGTGTTATTCCGCGTTAACGGGACTCGTTTATCACGAAGAAACCGATGAAGAAGGGGATATTACAGAGTGGGACGGCTATCCAGAATTCCCCGCCACCTTGCAGGACATGAAAGCCGCCAAAACAGCCTGGCAGAAGGTGTTGCGTGAAAAGACCTATCTGTCGTATTGATGCAGTAGCGGCATGGTCTTGAGTACTGACCGAAGGTCGCCTGCCTGAGCGCGCAATGCTTAAAACACAAGGTTTACCACGCATGGCTTTAATGTTGGTTCTGGGCATTTGGAATCCGCACCTCGCTAAAACGAGGTCTCCCTAGGTAGCCTTGGGCTTCCAGCGCCCCGGAAGCTACCAGTTCCATGACGCGCCTGGTGTGCAAATGACCTACCGCTTCCGCATCCCAACAGGAAAAATTTCCGGCCTTAATTGCGTCATGGATTACGCGAGCTACCTTCTGCCAGTACGCTTTGGCGCTACTCATGATGGCTTCGTCAATTCGGTTTAAACCTTCGGCTCCCAATTCCAAAGCAAGAGCTTGTTCCTCTTCTCCAGGAAGATCAGGGAGTTCGTATTCGTCATACAGTAGCAGTAGCGGCATGGGCATAGTCTTGAATCCTGACAGTGTTGATGAGAAGAAGCCTGACGCACAAGGCCAGCGGCAGCGAAGGCGGTTTGCTGGAATGCAGGGTTAGTCGAGCGCGGGATTTTCGGGTTCGGTGAGGGTGGGGTCTTTTCTGCACACGTCAAGCGATTGCGCTCTGGCGGAGGCAATGCTGATGAAGCGATGCGTTGCGACATTGACAACCCCTTTGATACACGCACAACCGTAGCCGTAGTAACCATTGGTCTTGACCCATTGTGAACCGCTGAAGTCGGGGCTGAATTTCCAGACATCCTCAATTTGGTCTCCCCCTTGGGTTCCGATAATCCAATGACCATCACGATCCACAAGCCAGATATTTTGTGGCGTCGGGTTCTCGAACCAGCCGCACCGGGTCTGGGTTTTCCGTTCAGGCTCGGCGGCGAATGCCGAACCGACGACCAGCGCCGTCGCCGTCAGGAGAGCGAAGCACAGGGAGTGAACCTTCATACAATGCCTTTCTGTGGGATAGCGTTGCAGCGGCCTGACAGCCAAGGTAAGCAGCAGGTGAAAAATGGCAGGGCAAATCGAAACCGCTCTGATAGGTTCAATCTTATCAGGCAAGAGTATAATTCTCAAACCCGGCGAATGTGCCAGGCAACAGAAGGAGAAAGTTTTGAACATGTTCAGAGGTATGCTGGTTTGGCTGG
>JAISSL010000263.1 GCA_031273145.1 Zoogloeaceae bacterium
TCATCATCGCAGCGCTGCTGGAAAGAAAACGGGTCATGATGTTTTTCTGGCATCAAAGTAGGGGGTTGCATTTTACACATTCATGCGCTTTTCCGGGGAATGGCAAAATAATTTGCATGAGTTCTATTTTGTGCAATAATGCGTCCGTTCGCGCGTCATGGTGACGGCATTTCTACTGAATCGGAATTTTTGAGGACACTCATCGTGTTTCTGGGAAAAGCCTTTATAATCAACACGTTACCCCCATGCATTCTAGCGGCATATTCGCCGCTGCCTGTCGCTTTTCCTGTTTCTGCTTCACCCGCCAATTCTGGCGCTCTTCTTCGTTTTTCCCTCATTTCTCACGCCTTCGCCAAGGTTTTGCCTTGGGATGCGTTCGCGCTCATGCGCCGGAAAAAATCCGGCTCCACCATGCGCGTTCTCGCCAGCCTCTAGCCATTTTTCATCTACCCAAAGGAGTCATATCATGTTCTGTTCAAAATGTGGGCAACAATGCCCTGACAGTAGCGCATTCTGTCCCTCATGCGGGGGCGCAGTGCAGGCCGCGCAGGCACCTCAACCACAGGCACAGCCATACCAGCAGCCGGGCGGTTCTGTGTATGAGAGTACACAACAGGAACTCACAGGATTGGGCGGCTGGCTGATTCTCGTGGGCATCGGTCTGGTATGGGGCGTCATAGGCGGCTTCATAAACATTTTCACGGGCTTTGGAATATGGGCCTACGCGGGCTTTTTGAAAGGGATAGCGTATGAGTTGGTAAACCTGCTCAATCTCGTCCTGTGCGGATTCACGGTTTTTCTCTTTTTCACAAAATCGCGTAAATTTCCCACGGTTTTCATTGTTTTACTCGTGGTGGGCATTATTGTCGGAATCGTCAATATCAGCATCGTGGGTAGCGCTCTCAGTAGTACCATGGGCAGAGGAGACGCCGCCGCAGCAATGGGTGTCGGAATGGGTTTCGGATTATTCATCAACATCATTTTTACGGTGATATGGATTGCCTACACGCTGAAATCAAGGCGTGTAAAAAACACCTTCGTCAACTGAACCCCTTGCGGAATCGGCCAGATGTTTGCCCAGCGGACATCTGGCAATTTCTCATCCCCCATGAAGGAGTGACACCATGTTCTGTTCAAGATGCGGGCAATCCTGTCCTGAAGGCAGCGCGTTCTGTCCCTCTTGTGGCAGTCCGACGCAGACAGCACCGGCGCAACCGCAAACCCCGCCCCCCATGCAGGCACAAACCTTTCAGCAACCACCCTACCCGCAACCGGGTGGCTATGGGTATGCGGCTCCTCCCCCACCGCCGCCGCCGCCTATTCCCGGCCAGAAATCGAAGCTGGCCGCAGGGCTTTTGGGCATCTTTCTTGGCGGGTTTGGCATCCACAATTTTTATCTTGGCTTTCCGGGACGCGGCGTCGCGCAGCTTCTTCTAACCCTGGTTGGCTGGATTCTGCTCGGACTGGGTCCCCTGATCGCGTGGATTTGGGGATTGATCGAAGGCATCACCATCCTGTGCAGCAACGGCAAAACCTGCGCGAAAGGCATCCCGCTGGCGGATTAGCGCGTTTTTTGGCGATAGTCTGCAAGACCCGCAAGACAGAGGCACAAATCTGCTAAGATACGCACATTCCGCAGGCAGTTTTTTCTTCCTCTTCCTATGCGCGTTTCTTCTCTCATTCTTGCCGCATGTGCGCTTGCCTTGCCATCCCGCCTGATGGCGGCAGAAGACATCGTGCCCGGAGTTCCCGCTTCCGGCGTATTCCTGCAAACGATGGGCGCGTTGGTCTTTATCGTCCTGCTCCTCTTCATTCTCGCCGCTCTGGGACGCAAATTCCTGACCAGCCGAACCTTCGGGCAAAGCAATTTGAGGCTTCTGGGCGGCTTGACCTTGGGGCCGCGCGAACAGATTGTGCTGATAGAAGCTGGCGAAGATTTGCTGGTTATCGGCATTGTGCCGGGGCAAATCCGCACTCTGCATCGCATGAAAAAAACCGTTCAGTCGCCCGATGCCAATCCCCAAAACAACGCCGCGCCTTCCACCCCGCTTTCCTTTACGCGCGCGCTTGCCGATGTCCTGCGCCGCCTGAAAATCCCGCATGAAAAAACCTGAACGCTTACGCTTTCTCATCTGGGGCTTTCTCGGCCTCGCCCTTTTCCTGCCCGCGCTGGCGCACGCGCAGACGGCAGGCGGCATCCCCGCCTTTACCGCCACGCCCGGCCCCGGCGGCAGCGTGACCTACACCCTGACGATTCAGACGTTGCTCACCATCACGGCGCTCTCCTTCATCCCCGCCAGTCTGCTTTTGATGACCAGTTTTACCCGCATCATCATCGTATTCTCGCTGTTAAGACACGCGATGGGAACCCAAACCGCGCCACCCACGCAGGTCTTGGTCGCGCTTGCCCTGTTTTTAACCTTTTTCATCATGTCGCCCGTTGCCGACCGGGTATACGACGAAGCCTACCGCCCGCTCTCCGACGGGGAAATCAACATCATGGAGGCGGCAGAACGCGCTTCCGTACCCGTCAAAGCCTTCATGATGAAACAGACCCGCGAATCCGATCTGGCGCTCTTCGCCCGTCTGGCAAAAATAGACCACCTCGAATCGCCGGAAGCTACGCCCATGCGAATCGCCGTCCCCGCCTACGTGACCAGCGAACTGAAAACCGCCTTCCAGATTGGCTTTGTAGTGTTCATCCCCTTCCTCGTCATTGATATGGTCGTCGCTAGTATCCTCATGTCCATGGGGATGATGATGATGTCGCCCGTCATGGTCTCCCTGCCCTTCAAGGTGATCCTGTTCGTGCTGGTGGATGGCTGGCAGCTTTTAATCGGCTCCCTCGTCAAGAGTTTCGCCACATGAATTCCGGGACTGTCATGGAAATAGGCCGTCAGGCCATTGAGGTCGCCCTGATGCTGGCAGGCCCAATGCTGCTAACCGCGCTGGCGGTCGGCCTTCTGGTCAGCATCTTTCAGGCCGCAACCCAAATCAACGAAGCAACCCTCTCCTTCATCCCCAAGCTCGTCGCCGTCTTTCTGGTCTTGACCCTCGCCGGTTCCTGGATGTTGAGCGTCATCGTCGGGTTCATGCGGCACCTGCTGGAACTCATCCCCGAAGTTATCGGCTGGAATGTTTTGGGTTCAGGCGTATTCATGGTTTGAACTGGATTCCCTTTTTTACTGCCGTCTGCAAGACGACGCAAGACTATGGCGCATCTTGCCGAATTTGAACTCATCCGCCGCTATTTTTCCCGCCCGGTTGCCGATGCCGTACTGGCAGGGGGTGACGATTGCGCCCTGCTTACTCCAACGCCGGGTACTACGTTAGCCGTTACCAGCGATACGCTCGTCTCAGGCGTCCATTTTTTCCCGGATGCTAAACCGTATGCCTTGGGCTGGAAAACCCTGGCGGTCAATCTCTCCGACCTCGCCGCTATGGGGGCAACACCCCGTTGGGTCTTGCTTTGCCTGACGTTGCCCGAAACGGATGAAAGCTGGCTTTCCGCCTTCGCGGCGGGTTTTTATGCCTGCGCGGAAAAATTCTCGGTCGGATTGGTCGGGGGCGATACGACGCGCGGGCATCTTGCCTTTTCCGTCACCGCGATGGGAGAAATCCCGGCAGGCGAGGCGCTCTGCCGCCATACGGCAGAGGCAGGCGACGACATCTGGGTTTCCGGCTCTCCTGGCTTGGCGGCGCTCGCCTTGCAGGAGATGGAAGGAAAATGCGCCCTGCCCGATTCGCTGCGCGCCCTCTGCCAAAAACACTTGCACACGCCGGAACCGCGCGTGCATCTTGGCATGGCGCTTCGCAAGCTGGCTCATGCCGCCATTGACATTTCCGATGGCCTTTTAAACGATTTGACGCATATCGCTCGCCGTTCCGCGTTAGAGGCAAAAGTCTTTGTTCCCAACCTGCCCCGATTGCCGGAAGGCGTGGCACGGGATGTCGCGCTGATGGCGCTGCTGAATGGCGGAGATGATTACGAAATCATTTTTACCGCCCCGCCTGCCCACCATCCTGAATTGACCAAAATCGCTACCCAACTCAACCTGCCGCTCTGGCGCATCGGCGAGATGATCCTGCCCGACACTAACCGCAAACCCGCCGCCCGCCTGTTTAATTCAGACGACAAGGAAATTCCGTGGGCACCGGGCGGCTACGAGCATTTTACTTGTCCTGCAACCGGCAATGTGTCTTGATATATGCCTACGATGGGTATATTCTGTGATATATGCCAACTTCTTTACTGGGGAAAAATCGTGAGCCAGGTTGCCAAGCTGTTCGTTAATGGTCGCAGTCAGGCAGTTCGCTTGCCTACCGCCTATCGCTTTGCCGGGAATGAGGTTTTCATTCGCCAGGACCCTGAAACGGGAGATGTCATCCTGTCGCGGAAGCCTGCGACATGGGAAGGCTTCTTTGTCGCACTCAAGGGCGCTGACGTGCCTGCCAATTTTCTGGATGCTGCCGAGCGCAATCAGGGCACGCAGAATCGTGATCCATTTGCGGGATGGCACGAATGAAACAGTACATGCTTGATACAAACACGGTAAGCCACCTCGTCAAAAGTCATCCCGCCGTCTCTCTGCGGATTACCGAAGTGCCTATGACTGCGCTATGTATCTCCGCAATCACCGGGGGAGAATTGATGTTCGGTCTGGCGAAGGTGCCGGATGCTAAACGACTTCATCAAGCTGTCATGGAATTCCTCCGCCGCGTGGACGTACTTCCTTGGGATAGCGCGGTAATGACGCGTTACGGGAGCGTGCGGGCTGCCATAGAAAAGCAGGGACAGACGCTTGGAACGCTCGACATGCTTATTGCAGCGCACGCGCTGGAAACGGATTCCGTCCTCGTCACCAACGACGCCGCATTTAGTCGTGTTGCTGGTTTGACTGTTGAAGATTGGACACGGTAGAGCGGTCTCGATTCAGTTGAGTACACTTTTGCACCTGTCTCCTTGTCATCTGCAATACTTGCGGCAGGACGCAGATTGCGTCACCTACCAATTGTTCAATGCGAAGTACCCATAAACTGTCCGTAGGGGCGGCAACCTGCCGCCCGCAAGACTCGCCGCCCTTTCAGCATCCATTTCCTCGGGTTCATGACACTACCTTCGGTATCTGGTCAGGAAATTTCGCAGCAAATCCTGCTCAGAGATTCCTAGACTTGGGGAAGGAAAAGGTAGTTATGATGAGGATAAGAGATGGGCGTTTGATAACCCATCGTGCTGCAAAAATCCTTAACAAAGGCAGCATTTTCACGAAATGCTTCGATAAAAAGGATGGGTTTGTGAGTGAGCAAGGTCTTGTGTGCGCCTGTTAATACCTGGAGTTCAAATCCTTCCGCGTCTATCTTGACGAAGTGTATCTTTTCTTCGTTGAGCGCAAGGCTGTCAAGTGTAACGAACTTGAATGGAGTTTTCGCTCTCCTCTCTTCTCCTTGTTCTGCGCTCTCGAAGCTGGTTCCACCCAAATTGCCAAATTTGAATGCAGCTATGAGTACATGTTCGTTTTTGTCACCCAAACCAAGATGGTGCGCGACAATAGTCTCTTCAAGACCGTTCAGCCGAATGTTTTCCTGGAGAACTCGATATGTCATGGGAAGCGGCTCAAAGCTGTGAATTCGTTTCGCCCCGCTGTGTATTGCCCAATAGAGGCTGTGGTTGCCTAAGTTTGCGCCAATGTCTAGAATGGTGCTTCCTTCCGGGAGATAGCGTTGCAAGTCATCCAACATTTCTTGCTCGAAAAACCGCCGTTCTTCTACCAAGAATCTTTGAATAGAATCACCAGGGTAGAATGGAACATAAAATTTTGTGCCGCATGGCAATTCAATCACATCCTGGTTGTTTTGCAGAGAAATCTTGTTGCACAGTTGTAACATTTGCATGTTGAGCGCACGCAGATAGGCTTTCAGACTGCCGGGGCGACGAATGGTAAAACAGCGGAAAAATCTGTAACATTTCACAGAAACCGCGCTTCCTAAATCCTCCCTCCATGTTATCAGGATAGGAAAACCGAAAAGACGATATGAAACCCGCTTCGCGCCATCTCTCCTTTTCAAAAAGGGAATACCGAAAAGACAATACGCATGTTGATTGTACCTTATGAAATTAAAATGCGTGGGTTTGGGGGGTAACTCCTTGATTTCAAAGGGTTTTATGGGAAGCATGGTCATTCTCCTGAAAAAATGCCGGAAGGGAACATCCCGTCCTTTAGCATGACAATTGTACAAGTGAAATTATTATTTGGAAAATGTTTTTTTCAATCTCCGTCCGCAAGGATACGGCAAATCAACCACTTTTCTGTCCCCAGCGCAACCAGATATTCAGCCGCCGCAGGTTATCCGTCCCATCTGCCTTAAAACTGTCGGCAAGCAAAACCAGTGTGCCGCCGACGGATGCCTCCTCTGCCTGCCAGGAAAAAACGATAAGCCACGGCAGCGCCAACGCGCCCGAAGCAGGACGCGCCAAAAGCTGATTTTCCGGCGTGTCGTCTGTCAAATCAAATGCGTGCGAGAAGCGCAAACGCCCATCTGCCGCCAGAATAATCCGTTTTGGCTGATGAGCAAGCGCGCGAAGTGCAGTCCAGAAATTCCCGACCAGAAACAACAGAAAAAGTGTCTGTCCCCAAAGCGACCAAGGGGAAAAAAGCCCGCCTGCCGCCGCAAGCCCATGTACTACCCACAA
>JAISSL010000014.1 GCA_031273145.1 Zoogloeaceae bacterium
CAAAATCCCGCTCGTCGTGCGCCGGCACCGCCATGACCGCGCCTTCGCCATAGCCCATCAGGACGTAATTGCCGACCCAGACGGGTATCGGCTCATTCGTTATGGGGTGGCGGACGAACAGCCCGGTTGCCATCCCCTTTTTCTCCATCGTTGCCAGATCGGCTTCGGCACAACTGCCCTGCCTGCATTCCTCAATGAACGCGGCAATGGCCGGATTTTCCTTCGCCGCATGGAGCGCGAGCGGATGTTCGGCGGCAACCGCCACAAAGGTAACGCCCATCAAGGTATCGGCGCGGGTCGTAAAGACCCAGAGTTTCTCCGGGCGACCCTCCAGTTCATACGGGAAGGCAAGCCGTACCCCTACGCTCTTGCCTATCCAGTTTTTCTGCATCAGCCGCACCTGTTCCGGCCAGCCGGGGAGTTCGTCCAGACCGGCGAGCAATTCTTCGGCATAGGCAGTGATTTTCATGTAATACACAGGAATTTCCCGCTTTTCGATGAGCGCCCCGGAACGCCAGCCGCGCCCGTCAATGACCTGTTCATTGGCCAGCACCGTTTCATCCACCGGATCCCAATTGACGACGCCGGATTTCTTGTAGATCAACCCCTTGGCGAATAGCCGGGTAAAAAACCATTGTTCCCAACGGTAATATTCCGGCGCACAGGTGGCGAGTTCCCGCTTCCAGTCAATGGAAAAGCCCAGCGACTGAAGCTGCTTTTTCATGTGCGCGATATTCTGGTATGTCCACGCCGCAGGCGCAACGCGATTGGCAAGCGCGGCATTTTCGGCGGGCATTCCGAAGGCATCCCATCCCATCGGTTGCAGGACGTTTTTTCCGCACATCCGGTGATAGCGCGCCAGCACGTCGCCGATGGTGTAATTGCGGACGTGCCCCATATGCAGCTTGCCGGAGGGATAGGGCAGCATGGAAAGACAATAATATTTCGGGCGATCGGCAATTTCCAGGGCGCAATCGGCGGCAGTCTGCTGCCAGAGGGCGCGCGCGCGCTCTTCAATCTCGGCGGGGAGGTATTTTTCCTGCATGGTGGTGAAAAATCGTCAAAAGGGTAAGAATCATGAAAAAGTGTGGGAAGATTGCAACAGTTAAGGCTGGTTGCCAGTCAAAATCCGTCGCAAGACGAAAAAACAAGCGCAATTATAGAGAAAGCGCGGATAACCGCGAAGCCTAAAAGGGATATAGAAGGTGTAAAAAGTGGTTAATTTGCCGCTTTTGTTTCCGAAATGCGCGTCAATCTTCGCGGTATCCTTTATTTCCCCTGTGGATGTAGCTAAACTATTGATATCTTTCATGGAGTTACCAACATGTATAAGGCTTCTTTTCCCTTTTGGGCGGTCATGGGCTTTGCGTGCGCCGCTCTGCCTGCCTGGGGGCAGGTTTACCGTTGCGTGGACGCCAACGAACATGTGACCTACACGAATCTTGCAAGCGAAGGCAAGAATTGCAAACGCATGGCATCCGAGCCGGCCGTTCCGGCTTCCGGTTCGGCGCGGGTCAGCGGGCAACGCCCCGGCGCGGCGGCTACGCCCGCCAGTTTTCCCAGAGTAAGTTCGGATGCGCAAAGGGCGCGGGACGCAAGCCGTCGCACCATTCTTGCCCAGGAACTCCTCAATGAGGAACGCAGTCTGGAAGAAGCCAGACAGGCGCTTGCCGAGCAGGAACAAATCCGCGAAGGCGGCGAGAAGAATTACCAGAGAGTGCTGGATCGCCTGCAACCTTACAAGGATGAAGTCGCGCGGCGGGAACGCAACATTGATGCCATAGGCCGGGAACTTTCCGCGTTACGCTGAGTTTTGCGGGCTGGCATGGCAAGTCTGGCTCCTTTGTGGCGTCCTTGCCATGCTTTATTTTCCCGGTTTCAGGTTTTCAGGATGCTGATGGATTCTGCCCCCCTGTGCGCGACGCTTGTCAATGCGGATGCACCTTTTCGGATTGAACGGGTAGCGTCCTGCGATTCTACCAATGCGCGCTTGCTCTCGCGCGCGGCGGCAGGCGAGCCTTCCGCCCTGGTGTTGGTTGCCGAGCGGCAGACGGCGGGACGGGGCAGACGCGGAAGGGTCTGGGAATCCACGCCGGAAGGGAGTCTCACCTTTTCTATCCTCTGGCGGCTTGCCCCGGAAAAGCTAGGCGGCTTGAGTCTGGCGCTGGGTCTTGCGCTCCTTTACGCGCTGGAAAAGCTGGGGGCGCAGCATCTAACCCTCAAATGGCCGAATGATCTGCTTTATGCGCCGCCCGACGCGGCATCTGACAAACTCCCCGGCAAACTCGCCGGGATTCTGGTGGAGCTTGCGCCCGGAGGCGGAAAAACGGACATGGCGGTCGTAATAGGCATCGGTCTCAATCTTTTTTTACCGCATGGACTGTCCAACAGAGCCGCAGGCTTGGTAGACTGCCTGCCCGTTTTGCCTTCTCGTTCCCAACTGTTGACGGAGATTCTCGTCGAAGCGCATCGTATGCTTGTAACTCTGGAAAAACATGGCTTTGCCGCCTTGCGCGCGGCATGGCAGGAACGCCATTTCTATCAGAACCGCGCCGTGCTGCTTCAGGATGCAGGACAAGCGGAAGTGGAAGGCATTTGCCGGGGCGTGGATGATACAGGTACGCTCCTGCTGGAAATGGCAGGCCAACCCGGAACCTCCCGCTTTTTTGCGGGAGAACTTAGTTTGCGCCCGAAACTGGAGGATGTCGCATCGTGATACTTTGTCTGGACGCAGGAAACAGTTGCCTGAAATGGGGGATTACCGATGCCTCCGGCTGGCAGGCGCGCGGGCAACTGGTGTGGGCGCAGCTTTCCAGTCTGCGGCGGGCGCTTGCGCTCTGGCATCCTACCCGGGGTTATCTGGCGAGCGTGGTGGGGGCGACCCGCGAAGGCGCGTTGACCCGCATGGTGGGCAACATTCCGCTGACCCGCCTGACCAGCGGTTCTGCCGCGTTGGAGGTCACAAACGGATATGGCGAACCTGAAACTCTGGGCATTGATCGCTGGTGTGCCCTGATTGGCGCAAGGCATCTGGAAAAGCGTCCCTGCCTGGTCGTCATGCTGGGGACGGCGACGACTGTGGACGCACTGGATGGCGAGGGCAATTTTCTGGGCGGCATGATTCTGCCCGGCTTCGCCATGATGCGCGATGCCCTGGCAAAGGGAACGGCGAATCTTCCGATGGTGGAAGCCACGCAGGAAACGCTGCCGGATGAGATGCCCAGGTTCCCGACGGATACCGAAAGCGCGATTATCAATGGCTGTCTGGAAGCGAAGGCGGGCGTTATCGAACGCGCTTTCAAGCGGTTGCCGGATGCAGCCTGCTGTTTTGTTTCCGGCGGGTCGGCGTCTCACCTCGTTCCCCGGTTGACTCATCTGCCGGTCGAGGCGGTGCCGCAACTGGCGCTGGAAGGCGTGCGCCTGCTGGCGCTTGCCGATCAGGCAAAACAGGATGCAGAGCCGGAACCGGAACCGGAACCTTCGGACGAGCCATGAACGCTTATGCCCCGGAAAGCCTCTCTGACGCCCCTGAAACGGGCGGAATCGAACAGGTTGCACGGGTCGTGGCCTTGGCGGAGGACGGACGGGCGTGGATAGAGCCGGTTGGCGCATCCTGCGGGCGTTGCCATGAAGCGGGGGGATGCGGCAAAACGCATGTAACCCGGATGTTTGGTTCTCCTCGTCGTTTTCTGGTGCAGAACCCGGCGGGCGCGAAGGTGGACGATGAAGTCCTCATGCTGCTTCCGGCGGGCAGTCTGTACAGACAGGGGACTTTGGCCTATCTTTGTCCCTTGGCAGGTTTGCTCGTGGGCGCGTTGGCAGGAAAATTCCTGGCAGGCGAAGCGGGCGCATTGGCGGGCGGGTTGTTTGCCTTTGTCGCCGTGTTCTGGCTCGTGCCGAAAATCTGGGGGCGCATGTTGGCAAATCCGGCCTTTGCCCCCAAAATTGCAAAAACTATCGCGCATTCTTCTTCTGGAGGTAGCTCATGCGATTAGCGATGAAATCCCCGCATTCCCTTGTTGTCGGTTTTCTGTTTTTGTTTGCGGTAGCGGGCGCAACGCTGGCAGAGGCGCAGACTTCGCCGCGCGCGCTGCCGGATTTTGCGGATATTGCCGAACAGCAGGGGCAGGTCGTGGTCAATATCAGCACGACTCAGATTGTGCGCCGCTCCGGCACGCCCGGTTTTTCGCTGGATGAAAACGACCCGATGAATGAGCTGTTGCGCCGCTTTTTTCCACGCGGCCTGCCCAATACGCAGGGGCAGGGCGGCGAATCGGAACGGCATTCTTTGGGTTCCGGCTTCATCATCAGTGCCGATGGCTATATCCTGACCAACGCGCACGTAGTGGATGGCGCGGATGAAATTTCGGTGCGCCTGAACGACCGGCGGGAATTTCGCGCCACTCTGGTAGGTTCGGATCGGCGTACCGATGTTGCGCTCTTGAAGATTGAGGCCGCCGCCCTGCCGGTTGCGAAGCTGGGGAATCCGAACAGCTTGCGGGTGGGCGAATGGGTGGTGGCGATCGGTTCGCCTTTCGGCTTTGAGAATTCGGTCACGGCGGGGATTGTCTCTGCCAAGGGACGCGCCTTGCCGCAGGAAAATTACGTGCCATTTATCCAGACCGACGTGCCGGTCAATCCCGGCAATTCCGGGGGGCCGCTTTTCAACATGAATGGCGAGGTGGTCGGCATCAATTCCCAGATTTACAGTCGTAGCGGCGGTTATATGGGGCTTTCCTTTGCCATTCCGATTGACGTGGCGATGGAAGTGCAGACGCAATTGCGCGCGACCGGGCGGGTCAGCCGGGGGCGGATAGGCGTGATGATTCAGGAAGTCACCCGCGAACTGGCGGAATCTTTCGGGATGGAAAAGCCGATGGGCGCCATCATCAACTCGGTGGAAAAGGGCGGTCCGGCGGCGGAAGCCGGGATTGAGGCGGGGGATGTGATTCTGCGCTTCGATAACAAGGTCATTGCCGGTTCCGAGGAATTGCCGCGCCTGGTGGCGGGCAGCAAGCCGGGCAGCAAGGTTAAGGTGCAGATTTGGCGCAAGGGCATCACCCGCGAGATGACCCTGACGATTGGCGAAATGCAGGACGAAAGGGGCACCGCGCCGCGCCGCGCTAAACCTTCGCCCAGGGCTGATCGGGAGACGACCCGGCTGGGGCTGGTGGTGAGCGAACTTTCGGCAGAACAGCGAAAGCAGTTGGGCATTGAAAACGGGCTGATTATTGAGGAAATTCGCAGCAACGTGGCGCGCGCCGATCTGCGCGTGGGCGACATCATTCTGGCCTTGGTGCAGAAGGGCGTGAGCCATGAGGCGAAGAGCGTCGAGCAGATCAACAAGCTCCTGGCGCCGCTTGGCAAGAATGCCAACGTGACCTTGCTCATTCGCCGGGGTGAGCAGCAGATATTCGTCACGATCAAGGGCATCGGTGACTGAGCTGGTTTTGATCGGACGCGCCTGGTGCCATCTCTGTGAGGATATGGAGATGGCGCTGCGCCCGCTGCTGGCTGAATATGGCGCAAGTCTGAAGGTGCTGGACGCAGACCGCGACCCGGCGCTGGAACGCTACGATGAGTTGGTGCCGGTCTTGCTGCTGAACGGCGAAGAAATCTGCCACTATTTTTTGGATGAGGCCAAACTCAGGGCCGCGCTGAAAGGCAGAGCGTATGGATGACGCAAATTGCCCACGCAGGGCAATGTCAATATTTTGTTGCGTCCAGAAAAGAAGAGATTTGCATCACCCCGTCATTCCCGCGAAGGCGCACTGCTGTCCGGGATAAAAAAGCTGAGTTGTCACGGAATGGTTGCGGATCCGGGGCAAAGGGTGTAGCCCCTTGAGTACCGACTCAACTTGCCGAGGTTCCGCAACATGTTCACGATAAGCCGATTCCACGAAATTCTGAAGTATTTTCCGCGCAGCAGCTTTGAAAAGCTGGTCAAAAAGCATGGCAGCGACAAGTTTATCCCGGACAGCAGTGCGCCTATGCGGGAATGACGGAGTAGGAGACGCAAAAACGCTGGACAAGACCTGTGGCGGGACGCAGGTTGCGTCCCTACAAGGTGTTTCAGATGGCAAGGGGTTCCTGCAAATGACAAGGATTTAGGTTGTCCGTAGGGGCGGCGGATGCCGTCTGCAAGACCTGCCGCCCGTATCCTGTCCTAAAAACGTTGCCGTCTGCAAGACGTGCAATTTCCCTGATTTTAAAGATACAATCTCGCCAATTTATTTTGTACCTCCTGTACTCAGAAAAGGCTTGGCTTTGAGCATGATCAAAATCACACGCGGACTGGATTTGCCAATTGCCGGCGCGCCCGAACAGCGGCTCGAACCCGGAAAACCCGCAAAGAGCGTGGCGCTCATCGGCTTCGATTATCACGGCATGAAACCTTCCATGCTGGTCAAGGAAGGAGATCGGGTCAAGCTGGGGCAGGCGCTCTTTACCGACAAAAAAAATCCCGGCGTTCTCTTCACTTCTCCCGGCGCGGGCGTGATAAGCGCCATCAACCGGGGGGCGCGGCGGGTCTTTCAATCCATCGTCATTGCGCTGGAAGGCGATGCCGAAGAAACTTTTACCCACCATGAAGATGACGAGTTGGCGGCTCTGCCGGATGACAAGGTACGGGAAAATCTGCTCCGCTCCGGCTTGTGGACGGCCTTTCGTACCCGGCCTTTCAGCAAGACGCCAGCGGCAGACGCCACGCCCGCTTCCATCTTCGTGACCGCCGTGGATACGCATCCGCTGGCGGCCAACCCGGAAATCGTCATTGCCGCCCACAAGGATGATTTTGCGCGGGGAATAAAAGCACTTGCCCGACTTGCCAAGGTATTTGTCTGCGCGGGCGAGAAGGCAGCCATTCCGGGCGAAGGCTTGGAAAATGCGCGTCTTGAGCGGTTTTCCGGGCCGCATCCGGCGGGACTTCCGGGGACGCACATTCATTTTCTCGATCCGGTCGACGCAAAAAAGACGGTCTGGCAGATCGGTTATCAGGACGTGATTGCCATCGGCAAACTTTTTTTCACCGGGCGCTTGTGGGTAGAGCGGGTCGTTTCATTGGCAGGGCCGGTGGTGACCAAACCGCGCCTGTTGCAGACAAGGCTGGGCGCGAACCTTGCCGATTTGACCGAGGGCGCGTTTCAGGCGGACGCGGGCGAAATTCGGATCATTTCCGGGTCGGTCTTTGGTGGGCGCGCGGCAGCCGGGGCGCTTGGCTTCCTGGGGCGTTTCCATCAGCAAATCTCTTGCCTTCAAGAAGGGCGCGCCCGTCCCATGCTACCGTTCCTGCAACTGGGGGTAAACAGCCATTCCGTACTCAACATCTACCTCTCCAAACTGTTGGGCAAACGCGCATTCAGGTTTACCACCACAACCAACGGCAGCCCAAGGGCAATGGTTCCGGTCGGCAATTACGAGGCCGTCATGCCGCTCGATATTCTGCCGACCCATCTGTTGCGTTACTTGATTATCGGGGATACGACGATGGCGCAGAAACTGGGCGCTCTGGAACTCGACGAAGAAGACCTCGCGCTCTGTTCTTACGTTTGCGCGGGCAAATATGAGTATGGCCCCATCCTGCGGGACAACCTCACCCGCATCGAAAAAGAAGGTTGAAGCATGGGATTGCGCGCGTATCTCGACCGTATCGAGCCACATTTTGCCAAGGGCGGCCGCTTCGAGAAGCTGTTTGTCCTCTATGAGGCAGCGGATACGTTTCTCTACCGTCCGGCGACGGTTACGAAAACGACCGCGCATGTCCGCGACGGCATTGACCTGAAACGAATGATGATTCTGGTCTGGCTTGCCGCCATGCCAGCGGCGTTCTTCGGGATGTGGAACGTGGGCTATCAGGCAAACCTTGCCTATGCGGCGCGTCCTGAACTGCTGACCGCCTCAACGGACTGGCATGTGCCCATCATCCGGCTGCTGGCGGGGTTCGACGCGAATTGCCTGTGGGATAACTTCCTGCACGGGGCGGTGTATTTCCTGCCGATTTATCTGGTGGTCTTTGCCGTGGGCGGCATGTGGGAAGGGCTGTTCGCCATGGTACGCAGGCACGAAATCAACGAAGGCTTTTTTGTGACTTCGTTGCTGTTTTCGCTGGTGCTGCCGCCTTCCATTCCCTTGTGGCAGGCGGCGCTGGGCATCAGCTTCGGGGTGGTGGTCGGCAAGGAAGTGTTCGGCGGCACCGGCAAGAATTTTTTGAATCCCGCTCTGGTTGGACGCGCGTTCCTGTTTTTTGCCTATCCGGCGCAGATTTCCGGCGATACGGTGTGGACAGCCATAGATGGCGTAACGAGCGCAACGCCGCTGGTTCATGCGGCAGAAGGGACGCTAACCTTACAAATGAGCTGGACGCAGGCGTTCATCGGGATCATGCCCGGCTCAATCGGGGAAGTCGGCACGCTTGCCATTCTGGTGGGCGGCATCGCCCTCCTGGTCATGAAAATTGCGTCCTGGCGGATTGTGGCGGGCGTATTTCTGGGGATGGCGGGGCTATCGTTGCTGTTCAACGCCATCGGCTCGGCTGCCAACCCGATGTTCGCAATACCCTGGTATTGGCACATGGTCTTGGGCGGATTCGCGCTCGGCGCCTTCTTCATGGCGACCGACCCGGTATCCGCCGCCATGACCGATACCGGCAAATGGATTTACGGCATTCTGATCGGGGTCATGATTATCCTGATTCGGGTCGTCAATCCGGCCTTTCCAGAAGGCGTGATGCTGGCAATTCTGTTCGGCAACCTGTGCGCGCCGCTCATAGATTACTTCGTCCTGCTGGCCAACATCAAACGGAGGGCAGCGCGCCATGTCCAGTAACCAGGAATCTATCGTCCGCACGCTCGTGGTGGCGCTTGTCGTGAGTCTGGTGGCTTCGATATTCGTTGCGGGTTCTGCCGTCACTTTAAAACCCATCCAGCAGAAAAACGCGCTGCTGGATAAGCAACGCAGCATTCTTGCCATTGCGGGCATTGAAGGAAGCAGGCTTTCCGCCGACGAAGTCCGCGCCCTCTTCGAGCGTCGCATCAAGGCAGAGGTCATTGATCTTGCGACGGGAGAAACTACGCGGGAGTACGACCCGCTCACCTTCGACCCGCTGAAAGTCGCCAAGGATCAGAATATTTCCAGGGCGCTGCCGGGCAAGGAGGATATTGCCTTCATCAAGCGCCGCGAACAATACACGACCGTTTACCGGCTGGAGGCGATTGATGGCAGCGGCGAGCTGGAAGCCCTGATTCTGCCGGTGCGCGGCTACGGCCTGTGGTCGACGCTGTATGGCTTTCTCGCCATCAAGCCGGATTTGAATACGGTGGTGGGGCTGGGCTTTTACCAGCATGGCGAGACCCCCGGCTTGGGCGGCGAAGTGGATAACCCGGCCTGGAAAAAACTCTGGCAGGGCAAGACCCTGTTCGATGCCAATGGGCGACCCGACATTGAAGTCGTAAAAGGGGGCGTACCCCCCGGCAGCCAGAAGGCCGGACATCAGGTGGATGCGCTGGCGGGCGCAACGCTCACCAGCAAAGGCGTCAATAATCTGCTTACCTTCTGGCTGGGCGAGCAGGGTTTTGGCCCCTATCTCGAACGTCTGCGCCGGGATATGGCGACGCCCGAAAATCAGGAAGAAGAGGAGTGAACCATGGCTAAATCCATTACTGCGCGGGAAGTGCTCTTTGACCCGGTCTTCAAGAACAACCCCGTCATTCTGCAAATTCTGGGCATCTGTTCGGCGCTGGCGGTCACGAGCAACCTGAACACTTCTTTAGTCATGGCGATTGCGCTTACTTCGGTCACGGCGTTTTCCAACCTTTTCATCGCCATGATTCGCAACCAGATTCCCTCGTCCATCCGCATGATCGTGCAGATGGTCATCATTGCGTCCCTGGTGATTGTGGTCGACCAGATTCTTCGCGCCTATGCCTTCACTCTGGCAAAGCAGCTTTCCGTGTTCGTCGGCCTCATCATTACCAACTGCATCGTCATGGGGCGGGCGGAAGCCTTTGCCATGCAGAATCCGCCGTGGCGCTCCTTTCTGGACGGGATTGGCAATGGCCTGGGCTATTCCCTGCTGCTGATTATGTTGGGAACGGTGCGGGAATTATTCGGCGCGGGCAAACTCATGGGCTATGAAATTCTGCCGCTCGACACAAACGGGGGCTGGTACGTTCCCAACGGCCTTTTGTTGCTGCCGCCCTCGGCCTTTTTCCTGATCGGATTCTTCATCTGGGCGTTGCGGATGTGGAAGAAAGAGCAACAGGAAAAACCGGACTTTCGGCTTGCGCCGCAGATGAAAGAGGAGGAATGACATGGAACAGCTTTTGAGCCTTTTCGTGCGCGCCGTGTTCATCGAAAACATGGCGCTCGCCTTCTTTCTGGGCATCTGCTCGTTCATTGCCATTTCCAAGAAGGTGGAAACCGCCATTGGCCTGGGGATTGCGGTCATCGTCGTGCAGACGATTACCCTGCCCGCCAATAACCTCGTCTATACCTATCTTTTAAAGGATGGCGCTCTGGCCTGGGCGGGTTTGCCGGAACTGGATTTATCTTATCTCAGCTTTCTCACCTTCATAGGCGTCATTGCCGCCATCGTGCAGATTCTTGAGATGACGCTCGATCGGTATTTACCGGCGCTCTATAACGCGCTGGGGATTTTCCTGCCGCTTATTACGGTCAATTGCGTCATCATGGCAGGCGCGCTCTTCATGCAGGAACGCGATTACAATTTCGCCGAAAGCGTGGTGTATGGCGTTGGTTCCGGCTTTTCCTGGGCGTTGGCGATTGCGCTTCTGGCCGGAATCCGGGAAAAGCTGAAATATGCCGACGTGCCGAACGGATTGCAGGGACTGGGCATTACCTTCATCATCATCGGCCTGATGTCGCTGGGCTTCATGTCGTTTTCGGGCATCCAGCTTTAAGGAGAGACGATGAACCTTCAGGAAATCCTCCTCGCTATCGGCATGTTTACCGCCGTGGTCTTGACGCTTGCGCTCATCATCATTGGGGCGCGGGCATTGCTGGTGAGCAGCGGCGATGTCACCATTTCCATCAACGGCGAACGGGATGTCTCCGTTCCCGCTGGCGGCAAGCTGATGCAGACGCTGGCGGCCTTCAATATTTTTCTGCCTTCGGCCTGTGGCGGCGGCGGCACCTGCGCGCAGTGCAGATGTCAGGTGTTTGAGGGCGGCGGCGACATGCTGGCGACCGAAGAGGTGCATTTCACCAAACGCGAGGCGAGGGAAGGCTGGCGGCTTTCCTGTCAGGTCGCCGTCAAGCAGGCGATGAAGATTCATGTGCCGGAAGAGGTTTTCGGCGTCAAAAAATGGGAATGCGCGGTGGTATCGAACCCCAACGTGGCGACTTTCATCAAGGAACTGACCCTGCGCCTGCCGGAAGGCGAGGACGTGGATTTTCGCGCTGGCGGCTATGTGCAGCTTGAATGTCCGCCGCATACTCTCTCTTACCGGGATTTCGACATTCAGCCCGAATACCGGGGCGATTGGGATAAATACGACATGTGGCGTTACGTCTCCAGGGTGGACGAGGTTGTCACCCGCGCCTATTCGATGGCGAGTTACCCGGAAGAAAAGGGGCTGATTAAATTCAACATTCGCGTAGCTTCGCCGCCGCCGGGACGGGACGACATCCCGCCGGGCAAGATGTCGTCCTATCTGTTCAAACTGAAAGCCGGGGACAAGATCGCGGTATATGGCCCATTTGGCGAATTCTTTGCCCGCGAGACGGATGCGGAAATGGTATTCATCGGCGGCGGCGCGGGAATGGCGCCGATGCGCTCGCACATTTTCGACCAGTTGAAGCGTCTGAAGAGCAAACGCAGAATCAGCTTTTGGTACGGCGCACGTTCGCTCAAAGAAGCCTTTTACGTGGATGAGTTTGATGCGCTGCAAAAAGACAATCCCAATTTCACCTGGCATCTGGCGCTTTCCGAACCGCTCCCGGAAGATAACTGGCAGGGCGCGACGGGATTCATCCACAACGTGCTCTATGAAAACTATCTCAAGAACCATCCTGCGCCGGAAGACTGCGAGTATTACATGTGCGGTCCTCCGATCATGAACTCGGCGGTCATCCAGATGTTGCTGGATACCGGGGTTGAGCGCGAAAACATCATGCTGGATGATTTCGGAGGATGATTTTTTTCTTACCAAGGCGGGAATGATGGCATGACCCTGTTTTTTGTGACTTTCGGCATTATTGTTTTTCTGGTATTCATCATGGCAATCGGCGTGATGTTGGGGCAGAAGCCAATTGCGGGCAGTTGCGGCGGCTATGCGGCGCTCAAGGTTGAATGCGCGGCCAGGTGCAGGAATCCCTGTTTGCGGCGTCGGGCTGCCACGCTGCGGGCGCGTTTTTCCAGGCGGCTGAAATGAGACTGTTTCCAAAAGATGGCGTGGCCTTGTGGCGGATGCGACCGAAAAAACGTCCGCTTGCCCAGGTTTTTGGGTGGTGGTTGGGTAGCGCGCTGGTACTGCTCGCCATGAGTGTCGGCTTTTATCTCCTCTTTCAACGCTCGGTTGAGCGGACGCTGGAGCGGTTTCAACATTCCATGCGGGTTGTCGTAAACGATACGGATCGGCAAATGCACGGGGTGGATACGAGTCTTCGCCTGTTGCGGGTGGAAGCGGAACACTATCTGAACGAAGACACCCACGGGGTTTATGCGCCGTGGTTTCCGACGCTGGTTGCGGCAGAAGGCGATCTTTTTTATACCAGCCGTCTGCCGGAGGGAATGCCCCTTGCGAAGGGCAGTTATCTTTTCGGCAAGGGGGGAATTCCAAAGCCCGGCAGCAAGCGCATGAACGAGATGAAAAAAATCCTTGCGCTTGACCCCTTGTTTGCCGAGGCAAAGCGCCGCATTCTGGGCGCGAGCTGGGTGTATTACGTTTCGATGGAAGGCTTTACCAATCTGTATCCCTTTACGGGAGAGGACATGGCGGGCAAGCTGCTGTGGGACGATGCCGCAATGGGCATGGATAATCTCTTCAAGATCATGCCGCAAAGCAACCCGGAACGCGGCGTGCATTGGATGGATGCCTATGTCGACCACGCGGGCAAGGGCGCGATCATAAGCGCGTTGATTCCCATGTATGACAGGCAAAGCCTCTATCGCGGCTTTATCGCAATTGACTTTACCCTGAACGACTTGAAACAGATTCTGAGTCCGGCGCATTTCAAGGATGGCGCGTTTTATGTGGTCAATAATTCCGCTCAGGTTTTGCTTTCTTCCCGGCAGATGGATATGGGGCAGGCGCAAAATCTGGCGACCTTTCTGCCGGAGACGCTGCGCGCCTCCCAGGATACCTGGCTGCCCCAGGCGGATGCGGGCTGCACCCGCATGAAGGATTGGTATCTCTGCCGCCAGAACATGAACCAGGTGCCGTGGCAAGCCCTGTTTGTGGTGGATCGCGCCAGTGTCGTCCGGCATTCGATTGCGGGCATGTGGATAGAAGCCGCCAGTCTGGCGTTGCTCATATTGGTGCTCATTGCGTTTGCGCGATACAGGCATCTGGCGGAAAATCAGCGCAAATGGGGCAAACGCTATCAGCGCATTCTGGAGAGTTCCGACCAGGGGTTCGGGGAGTGGCACATCCAGAATCGGGCCTTTGCGGCCAGCGCCATGTTCGATAGCCTGTTCGGGCATCCGCATCGCAACTTCAAGACGCGGGGAGACTGGATGAAGCACATTCATCCAGAGGATGTTGCCAGCGTGCGAAGCGCGTTGAGCGGTTATCTCTCCGGGCGTCGCCCTTTGAGCGTGGTGACTTTCCGGGTTCGGGCGCCGGATGGTTCCTGGCGCTGGCTGATGGCGCACGGCAAGGTGGTTGAATACGACAGGCGCGGCAGGCCGGAAATCGTGACCGGCACCTTGACCGACATTACCGAACAGAAAATGAACGAGGCGGCGCTTCTGCTGGCCAAGCAGGTTGCCGACCAGGCGCGGGAAGTGGCGGAAACGGCCAATATTGCCAAATCGCGCTTTCTTGCGACCGCCAGTCACGACCTGCGCCAGCCGGTACAGGCCGGGAACCTCTTTATCTCCATCCTGAAGCGTTCCGAGCTTGAGCCTGAGCAGCGCAAGATTGTTCATAATCTGGAACAGGTGGGACGTTCCCTGGATGAATTGCTGGAGGCGCTGCTGGAAATCTCCCGTCTGGATGCAGGGACGATTACGCCGCAGCTTGAGCCGGTGGAAATCCAGGACATCTTTCAGCGCATCGAGAGCGAGTTTGCTTCGCTTGCGCTTGAAAAGAAGTTGCGGTTCAAGTTCTTTTTCCCGGATCGTCCGCTGGTCTTTCTGACGGACACCGGTATTTTCATGCGGATTGTGCGAAATCTGGTGGATAACGCGATTCGCTATACCGAAGAGGGCGGGGTGCTGGTGGGCGTGCGCCTGCGGGAAAAGGAGGGCAGGCGCTTTCTGCTGTTTCAGGTATGGGATACCGGCATCGGCATTCAGGAAGAATATATGGGGCGGATTTATGAAGAGTTCTTTCAGGTGGATAATCCTCCGCTTCAGCAGAGGCGCGGCCTGGGGCTTGGGCTTGCCATCACGAGCCGCTTTTCCGGCTTGTTGGGATACGGCATTCGGTGCGCGTCCCGCTATGAGCGGGGCAGCCTGTTTGAAGTTTCCATTCCGCTGCCGGTCAATGAGCTACAGATAAGCGAGATGCCCCATTCCGAGGAACCGGACGACTTCAGCGTCTTGCAGGGAAAATTCTGCATCCTGATCGAAGATGATCCGCTGGTATCCGAAGCCTTTGTGATGTGGCTCGAATCCTGGGGGATGAACTGTCTCTGTTTTTCCGATAGCGGAAGCGTGCTTGCTGCGCCTGAGATTCACAAGGCCGATTTTTTCATCACGGATTTTCGCATTCAGGGGAAACTGAATGGCATCAAACTGCTGGAAGCCTTGCAAGAAAGCAACAACCGCCCGATTCGGGGGATTGTCGTGACAGGTGGCGCTTCCCGCGACCAGATTGTTTCTGCCATGCACGACAGCGTCAATTGGCCGGTACTATACAAGCCCGTGGGGGCGGCCAGGCTTTTAAAGACGCTTTTGCAACTCTGGCAGGAACAACCTTTTCGCGTTTCCTTGTTTCCGCCCTGATGAAGCGCGTACAATAGCGGGATGTTTCGGTAGTTGTCTCATGGTCTTGCAGACCGCAATGATTTTTTAAAAAAATTGCCGCCTGCAAGGCCAATTGTTCAGGCGCAGCCTGATTTTTGGCATTGTTGGTTGCCGCGTACTGTGTTAGAAGACTACCTGCTTTAGAGGAATTCACGATGGCTTTTTCATTCTTCAAAAAATCCGGCACCAGAATGCCCGAATCGGTTTCCGTCCCTGCCGCAAGGCCGATGGGGATGACGGAAGCCAGCGCTTCGCGGACGCAGACGCAGACGGGAGGCTTGGGAAGCAATTTCCTGAATGTGCCTGATTTTGGGAATGCGCCCAGTTTTGGGACGACAACGGCCGGGGTATCCGCTCCGGTTCAGGATAGCGACTGGACGCTCGTCCCGGATGACATCGGAACCAGGGTGAACGGCGGCTATGGGGTGGAAATTCTGGTGGAGAGCGACCCCTACACGGAAGTTGCCGAACACGCGGCGATTGCCTACGCCAACGGGCAGAATTCGATGGCGCAGAGTACGCTGGAGAGCGCGATTCAGGATAACAGCGATCCGGGCGCGTTGAAGCTCTGGCACATGTTGTTCGATTTTTTCCGCATGACGGCCAATCAGGCGGGATTCGATGCCCTGGGGGCGGAATTTGCAAAAACCTGTGAGCTTTCGCCGCCTTCCTGGGACGTGGCGCATTCCAGTACCAAGGGCAAGGGCGGAAAACCCGGCGTATCCGGGCTGGTCATTTTGCAGGGCGTTCTTTCCACGAATAATCCGGCACTGGAAATTCTGCGTAAGGCGCTCGTCAACAAGGAACCGCGCCGTCTGGATTTGGGGCGGCTGGCGGGGATTGACGCCGATGGCGCGGACGCGCTGGCGGAAATTCTGATCAAGGCGCGCAAGCTGGATTTGGCCTGGGGGATCACGCAGGCGGATTCGCAGGCGGATCGTCTGGCGGTACGGCTTTCTTCCGAACAGATGGCCGGGCAGAAGAGCGAGGCGGGTCTTTGGAAGTTGTTGTTCGAGTTGTACCATTTTTCGGGCAGGGCGGAGGATTTCGAGGATAAGGCGGTGGATTATGCGGTTGCGTTTGAGCATTCCCCGCCGTCGTGGGAACCGCCGAAGACCCCGCCTGCTATTCCTGACGCGGCAACCGACGGCGAGGAAGAGGATGCCGGGGCGGAACCGGCGCGTCTGGAAGGCACCTTGCTGCAAGGCAATATGGAAGCGGTGCAACGCCTTTTGAAGAAGGGCGAGGAAAACCGGCTGGATTTTTCCGGCGTCAGCCGGGTGGATTTTGCCAGCGCCGGGGCGTTGGTCAGCATTCTGCGAGACGCGGGGCATGTGACGATCGTCCATCCCAATCGTCTGGTTGCCGAGTTGCTGCGGGTCATGGGCGTAGATCAGGTCGCCAGAATCGAACTTTCCAGATATTGAGGGCTTTTGATGGAACAATACCACGGCACGACCATTGTGTCGGCGCGGCGGGGCGCGGCAGTTGCCCTGGGCGGCGACGGACAGGTGACGCTGGGCGGCACGATCATCAAACACACGGCGCGGAAGATTCGCCGCGTCTATCACGACCGTATACTGGTTGGCTTTGCGGGCGCGACGGCGGATGCCTTTACCCTGCTCGACCTGTTTGAATCCAAGCTGGAAAAGCATCAGGGCAATCTCTTGCGTAGCTCGGTTGAGTTGGCAAAGGAATGGCGCACCGACCGGATGCTGCGTCGGCTGGAAGCCATGCTGCTGGTGGCGGATACCGAGCATACCCTGGTGATTACCGGCAATGGCGACGTGCTGGAACCGGAACATGGCGTGGCTGCCATTGGGTCAGGCGGCGTTTATGCCCAGAGCGCGGCGCGCGCGCTTCTGGAAAACACGGAACTTCCGCCCCTGGAAATTGTCAAGAAGTCTCTGGAAATTGCCGGGGATACCTGTGTCTATACCAACCGAAACTTTACTCTGGAAGAACTGGCAGGATGATGGCTGAAAAAACTGCAAAATCAAGAAATGCGGGAGCGGCTGCGCCCATGACCCCTCAGGAAATTGTGCGCGAGCTGGATAAGCATATTGTAGGTCAGGGCAAGGCCAAGCGTTCGGTTGCGATTGCGCTCAGGAACCGCTGGCGGCGCTCCCGCGTCGAGGAACCGCTGCGCTCTGAAATCACCCCGAAAAACATTCTGATGATTGGGCCAACTGGCGTTGGCAAGACGGAGATTGCGCGGCGTCTGGCGCGTCTGGCGGATGCTCCGTTCATCAAGGTGGAAGCCACCAAATTTACCGAAGTTGGCTATGTTGGGCGGGACGTGGATTCGATCATCCGCGATCTGGTCGAGATTGCGGTCAAGGAAAAGCGGGAAAAGGCCATGCGCGAGGTGCGGAATCGCGCCGAAGACGCGGCGGAAGAGCGGGTGCTGGATGCCTTGCTGCCGCCGGCGCGCAATGCCGGTTTTTTTGCGGAAGGGTCGGAGTCGGAAGAAAAGAGCAACAGCACCCGGCAGAAATTCCGCAAGAAGCTGCGGGAAGGCGAACTGGACGATAAGGAAATCGAAATTGAGGTGACTCTGCCGAGCGTGCAGACGGAAATTTTCGCGCCGCCGGGAATGGAAGAACTGACCAGTCAGATTCAGGGCATGTTCCAGAATTTATCGGGCGGGCGGAGCAAAAGCAGTCGCCTCAAAATCCGGGAAGCCATGAAGTTGCTGACCGACGAAGAAGCCGCCAAGTTGATTAATCAGGAAGAAGTCAAACTCTCCGCGATGCAAAGCGTGGAACAGAACGGCATTGTGTTTCTGGATGAAATTGACAAGGTTGCCAGCCGCAGCAGTGGGCAGGGCGCGGACGTTTCCCGGCAGGGCGTGCAGCGCGACTTGTTGCCGCTGGTTGAGGGCACGACGATTTCCACCCGTTACGGCATGGTGAAAACCGACCACATTCTGTTTATTGCCTCCGGCGCGTTTCATCTGGCGAAGCCATCCGACCTGATTCCAGAGTTGCAGGGACGCTTTCCCATCCGGGTTGAGCTGGATTCACTGGGCATTGAGGATTTCGAGCGCATCTTGACCCAGACGGATGCCTGTCTGACCCAACAGTATCAAGCCCTGCTGCTGACGGAGGGTTTGAAATTGGAATTTACGCCGGACGCGATTCACCGCCTGGCGGAAATTGCCTTTCAGGTCAATGAAAAGACCGAGAATATTGGCGCGCGCCGGTTATATACGGTGCTGGAAAAGCTGCTGGAAGAAATTTCCTTTGAGGCGGA
>JAISSL010000094.1 GCA_031273145.1 Zoogloeaceae bacterium
CAATTTTCTGGTTCAGTACAGCGCGCGGCTGGACATCATGGTCATCGAAAATTTCAGCGATTACACCGAGAGTCACATCAAGCCCTACCTTGCGGATTTACTTGAGCAGGGCAAAATCAGCCGCTATTTTCTGTTCGAGGAAAATATCGGCGCCAACGTGCTGGAAACGATTCTGACGCAGGATCGGGAAAAACTGCTCACCCATGAATATTTCATGAGCACCGACGGAGATTTGACAGTGCAAGACCCAGGCTGGCTGGACGAGCAGATCAGCATCCTCGCCAACCCGGAAGTGGCTGTGTCGGGCGTTCGCCTGGATACGTCCAACCTCCCCCCTGACGATAAATTTCCCGGCGCAAACACATGGATTCCGCCTGCCATTGAAGTTGCCGGGAAAAATTATCTGGACAGTCCGACGGGATGGCATCTTACCCTGTTCAAACCCGGGCTTTTCTTCGCCGCCCTGAACTACATCCTTCAATCAGAGAAGGGAACCCTGATTGACATTGACGTGCGTATAGTACTTGAGGCGCTCGGCTTCAAATGGGTCAGCACCAAAAAGGCACGGGCGTATCACCTAACCTGGGATGCCTATAACAACCCGGATCATCCTTACGCAAAATGGAAACTCTCCAAAACCCCTGAGGAACTGTGGCGGCATAAACGCTACTGTGGCTACACGCTGTATGACCAGGCGCATGAAACGAGGGGAGAGAGATTGCGGCCTAAAGCAACAACTGCGCCCCAGAACGCGCCGCTTTCCGGGGACGCAAAAATCCCCTGCTATGTGCTGACGTTCTTCGACCATGAAACGGTCATCAAATCGCTCAATTTTCTGGTTCAGTACAGCGCGCGGCTGGACATCATGGTCATCGAAAATTTCAGCGATTACACCGAGAGTCACATCAAGCCCTACCTTGCGGATTTGCTAAAGCAGGGCAAAATCAGCCGCTATTTTCTGTTCGAGGAAAATATCGGGATGAACGCGATGGAAACAGTCATAGCACACGACCGGGAAAAACTCGCCGAACATGAATATTTCATGATTACGGACGGAGATTTGACAGTGCAAGACCCAGGCTGGCTGGACGAGCAGATCAGCATCCTCGCCAACCCGGAAGTGGCTGTGTCAGGGGTTCGTCTGGATATGACCAACCTCCCCTCAAGCGATAAATATCCCGATGCGCCCCAATGGGTTCCGCCTGCCATTGAAGTTGCCGGGAAAAATTATCTGGAAGGCAAAACAGGATGGTCTCTTGCCCTCTTCAAAACCGGAATTTTCTTCCTCGTCCTGGATCTCATCAAAGCGAAGAAAGGGCAATTATCTGACGCCAATTCGTTTCACATATTGGAAAAACATCTCGGCCTCAAATGGGTCAAAACCAAAAAAGCACAGGCGTATCACCTAACCTGGGATGTCTATGCCGACCCGGATCATCCCTACGCAAAATGGAAACTGGCGCATACCTACCATGAAATCTGGCATCATAGCCGCTACTGCGATTACGCCCTGTTCGACAAGGACAATCTGCCATGATGACCAGAATCCTGCCCTCGTTATTCCCTGTCATTCCCTCGTCATTCCCGCGTAGCGGGAACGACGAGGGCGGGCGGCAGGTGGCCGCCCCTACGGACCACCAAAAATCCTTGCCATTTGCAGGACATCCTTACCATCTGAAACGCCTCGTAGGGGACGCAACCTGCGTCCCGTCAAAAGTCTGGATTTCTATCTATGCGGAAATGACGAGGTGGGTACTGTTTTCATCTTTTTTTGATTGCAACAAGGTATTGATACTGCCCTTTTCAAAGGGGGCTAAAAACATTGCCAACTGCAAGACTTCATCCGATGAGTCTCCATCATGAACCCACCTTTCTTTTCCGTCATCGTTTGCAGCATCAACCCGTGGAATTTCGCCCAGGTAAGTACCCATTTCGAGCGGTTGCTCTGCGAAGTCCCGCACGAAATCATCGGCATTCACGACGCGCGTTCGCTCTGCGAAGGCTACAACCGGGGACTGCAACGCGCGCGCGGGGATATTGTGATTCTTTCTCACGACGACGTGATTTTTTTCGACCCGGCATTCGCGCAAAAAATCAGCGAGCGGATGCAAACCTGGGACATCCTGGGCTTTGCCGGAGCTTCGCGCATGGTCTATCCCATCTGGTTCGCCGCGCTGGATCACCTGCACGGCGCAGTCAGTCATTGGTCTCCTAAAGTTACCCAGTTTTTTTCTCTCAGCATCTACGGCGCAAAGGAATGGCCCGTTGTGGGCGGCATCGAAGTACTGGACGGCCTCTGCATGATTGCTCGCCACGAAGTCGCGTCTGCCGTCGGATTCGACTCCGAAACCTTCGATGGCTGGCATCTGTACGATATGGATTTCAGCTTTGCGGCACACCTGGCCGGTCACAAAATCGGCGTCTGCTGCGACATTCCCTATGTTCACGCTTCCACAAGCCTAAAGGGCGCCGAACATTCCTTTGGTTCCGAAAATTATCAAAAATATGCCGGACGCTTTATCCAGAAATACAGGCAGCGGCGCGAAATGTTGCCCTCTTTCAATGAACAGGCACGGGGTATCCAAGGTTATGCCTCGGATCACACGCGCCTGAAGAGGCTCTGGACGGAGGATATCTTTCGCCGCGCCACCGTCACCATCGCCCGTCGTGAAAAGGAAAAACAGCCATGAACCTGCCTGAAACTCCATTTTTCTCCGTCATCGTTTGCAGCATCAACGCCTTGCGATTGACCCAGATCAGCGAATGCTATGAAACGCTTCTTGCCGATTTTCCCCACGAAATTATCGGCATCCGCAACGCGCGCTCGCTCGCCGAAGGCTATAACCGCGCCCTGCAACGCGCGCGTGGCGACATCGTGATTTTCTCCCACGACGACATCCTGATCCTCGATGCGGATTTCGCCCGGAAAATCAGCGCCCGAATACGGGAATTCGACCTGCTGGGCTTCGCAGGCGCCTCCCGCGTCGTCGCGGATAAATGGTGGAGCGCGGGCTTTCCCTGGCTATCCGGCGTAGTCGGCGCTGTACACGAGGAAAAACTCTACCTGAACATCTGGAATCCCGAACCCTGGCCCGTGGTAGACAACATCCAGTGCATAGACGGCCTCTGCATGATCGCCCGTCGGGAAGTAGCAGAAGAAATCGGCTTCGACGAAGTAACATTCGATGACTTTCACCTCTACGACCTCGATTTCAGCTTTTCCGCCTATCGCGCCGGAAAAAAACTCGGCGTGTGCTGCGACATCCCCATCATCCACGCCTCAACAGGCAGTTACGACCAAAAACACGCGTATTACGGCCAACGATTCATCGAAAAGCACCGGGATGCCATCCCCACCGATGTCCCCATCCCCGAACCCGAAAACGCTGTCGGCGATGGAGGCATTTTCGCAGGACTTCCCGACCACCTCACCCTCTGCGCGACGTGGCAGGAAGAAAGCATTCGCTCAAAATTCGCCGCCTACCGACAACAATGCGAAAAAGCACTCCAGACACAGGCAACCTGAACGCAAAACCGGATGCCTGACATCTGGACAGCCCGCGCCTGATATGGGACACTTCCAAAAAACTGCTTCAGACAATCCACACAAGGAACCAAAATGTCTTATTCCATCGCATTCGATACTCTGGAATTCGCAAAAACCCTCGAAGAAAAAGGCTTTCAGCCCCAGCAGGCCGAAGGCATGAGCGCAGCCTTAAAACAGGTCTTTCAGGACAGGGAGACCAGAACACAGGAAGAAATCAGGGGCGCAACCACCGAACTGGCAACCAGGGCAGACCTGAAAGCAGAAGTAAACCGCCTTGAAAGCAAAATTGACGCTGTTAAATTCGACATGCTCAAGTGGTATGTCAGCGGCTTACTCGCCCAAACAATCGCCATCGGATACCTGATTATCCGGCTTGTCGGCTGACCCCCCCAACCTGCACCAGAATCCTGCCGCGCAACAGGGCTTACCCGCCCGCTGCTTCCGAAAGCAGTTCGCGCAGGTCGGATGCCATTTCTTCTGCCGTTGCCTGATAGGGAATGCTAAGGCGCGGATTGCCCCCGGCATCAAAAACATAGGTATCCACCCCATGATCCACGCTGTAACTCATGCTATCCGTCCCCGGCACAATCTGATAAAAAACCCGGAACGCATCCGCCAATTCCTGCACCTGCGCCTGCGGAACATGAAGTCCCATAAAAGAAGGATGAAACGCCGGTACATAGGCTCTCAACACTTCCTCCGTATCCCGCTCCGGGTCAAGGGTCACAAACAACACCTGTACCTTCTTCCCATCATGCTCGCCTAAGCGATTCATGGCCTCCGCAATCCGCAACAGCGCCGTGGGACACGCATCCGGGCAATGGGTATAGCCGAAAAAAAGCAACACCAGCTTGCCATGCCAATCCGACAAACTGCGTTTCTGCCCATTCATATCCAGAAAGGAAAGGGTCTCAATCTCCGGCAACGGCGCAAGTTTTCTGCCATAAAAACGCTGTCCATGTCCTTGGGGCGCGGCCTCAATCAGCGGGGAAGGCGGCGGATCGCCACAGGATACGGCACCAAGCGCCAGAAAAAAAACGAAGATTTTGGAAAGGCAGGAACGCATGGTTTCAAGGGTGTTTGTGGTGGTTCATATGCGCGGGAACATATTCCTGTGCGGATTCCTGTTCGGTTCCCTGCACGGGATGATCCGCCGCAAGCGCCCTGACTTCGGCTTTTATTTTTAGCTCATGCCGCTTTCCACGCGCATCTTCAAAAATCAGGACGAGCGGGACTTTCTGCCCGACGGTAAGGGTTTGCTTCAACCCCATCAGCATGATGTGCACACTGCCGGGCTGGAGCAGCACCAACTCTCCCGCCACCATCGGCAAACTCTGGATGGGGCGCATTTTCATCACGCCTTCCACAATCTCCGAAACGTGAAGTTCCGGTCGCTCCGCAACTGGCGAACGCGCGCCAACCAGGGTCAGCGCCTCACGCGCCGTCAATCGCATAAAGACCCCGGTTGCCTGCTGCGACGCAACCGATGCGCGTACCCAAGGCTCTTCAACCCGGAGCAGAGTGCTATCTGCCCGCGCCGATACCGCAAAAAACGCCAAAATGAACGAAAGCGCAACCCGCCTGAAAGCAACCCGCATCCCATTTCTCCGGCAAAATTTAGAAAGAAGCCGTGATTCTATCACGAGCCACAGCAACATTCACGACTATACCCATCCAGATAAAACCCTGAATTGCCTAAATGCGAAAAAAGACACCCGCCTCGGTCATTCATGCGCTAAAATTCTGCGATTTTTCTTCCGGCAGGCAGATGACAGATATGGCACTGATTGTTCAAAAATACGGCGGCACCTCAATGGGCAGCCCGGAGCGCATCAAAAACGTCGCGCAACGAGCCGCCCGTTTC
>JAISSL010000104.1 GCA_031273145.1 Zoogloeaceae bacterium
GGCGGCTCATCTCGTGGCGTCGAAAGCGGCTAATTCATGTTCAAGTTCAGCCGGGTCGTGGTCAACTGCCGGGATACCTTGCGCGCTAATGTGCGCGAGAAACTGTGAAAGGCTCATCCGAGCCAACCTGGCCGCGCGAGCAAGCGTTACCTCGCCGCTCTTGAAAAGGCTGACGGCCATTGCCGTGTGAACACCAGACTCAAGCAACTCGTCAGTGAAAGGAACACTGACAAACAGCGGTTGTCCGTGACTGGTGACAAGCGCAAGCCGACCTTCCTTGACCTCACGGCTCAAGTCACCTGAGCGCTCTCGCAGTTCGCGGATAGAAAAAGTTTGCATGATTGTCTCCAAAATTGTTCCCCAACATTGTGGCACAAAATAAACGCCTGTCAAGTTATCATGATCAGATTGTTACCAGTGGCATGTAATGACAGGGAACCGGGAGGCGTACTCATTCCAGCGAAAAGCGCATGGGCTGCGGGAATTCAAAACTCTGCCTGCGTAACGCTTCCGGCAAGGGAGTTATACGCACGGCATGGGTCAGTAAGGCCAGCGCCTCTTCATCCAGCAAATGACTGCCGGAAGAAACCGCCAGTTCTACCCTGGGCACGGCAAGGAGAGGCGACCAGATCAACCGCACAACCACCTCGCCCGTCACCCCACGCGAACGCGCCAACGGCGGATAACGGCGCGAATCTTCCATCGCTCTCTTTAACGCCAGCCGATATTCGGCAAACGCCGAGCCATCCGCATCCGACCGCCCTGCCTCCCGCGCGTCCACCCCGCCCCCTGAATTTCTGCCACCTTCCCCGGTTATATCCAAATGTGAATTCGGCAAAGCCGTACCGGCCTTTGCTGTCGCATCCTGGTTCATCGTTGCGGCGGGAACCGTCTCTGGCAAACGGGAAGATGCTTCTGGGGGCGGAAGATTTCGCGCGATTCTGGATACGGTTTTTTCTGCCTCTCCGATGTTCGCAGGCGCATTCTCCCGCATAGGAGGCAACTGGCGCGGCTTTTTTTCTTCTTCTCCTATCAAACTAGGCAGGGCTTCCGGCTTTGCCGCGCGTTCCCCGGCGTTATCCGGCGCGGCATTGTCATCCAGACGCAAGCGCGCTTCAAGCCTGCCGGAACCGCTCAAATCCCCCTTGCCGCCTTCCAGCAGCAACGGCAATGTGGCGGAAAACACAATGCCATGCGCCAGCGCCGAAAAAAAAAGCGCCTGCCAGATCGAAAAGTGACGAAACGAATCCATCAAATACCAGTCAGCAAAGGGCTTGCCGCATTTTTTCCGCCCTCTGCCCCGCTGCCCTTTACGCCTTGCTCGGAACTAACCGCATCTTTTGCCTGCGGCGTAACCGCCAACGCGCCCTCCGTCCAACCAATCCGGCTTTCCAGATTTTCAATCCGAATCCCATTGACAATCAATTCGCCAATTCGCACCATCCCATCCAACGTGCCGGGAAAATCAGACGAGGCTTCTTGCGCCTCCACTGGAGATTCTGCTTCATCCACCTCTGCTTTTACTGCCGCTTCCCCGCTGTTTCCCGCCTCCATCGTCCAGTAACGATCCACATTCAGGCGGTTCAGAATCGCCTTGAACGTCAGCTGGAACGGCAAGGTCAATTGCCAATCAAGGTCAAGGCGGCTATCCGCTTGGGAGAGTTGCAATTTCCCGGACGAAGCGCCATCCGGCAGCAGGGTTTCCCAATTTCCCAACAGGCGCACATTCAGCGCCTCCTTCAACCTTCCGCCCAGTGCTTCTGCTTCAACCGTCAGCGTCTCCATGCCAAGCCGCACGCCCCCTTCCGGGCGCGCATGAACGGCAAAAGGCAAAACGAGCTTGCCGGTGCGCTGGCTCTTCTGCCAGTTTCCCTGAAAACTCCCTTCCAGCGCGTCGCCCTGCCAGTTGCTGCCTTCGCCCGTCAGTTTTGGCAATTTTGCGTCCAGCACAAAAAGCGGTTGTCGGTTCATCGCCGCATGGGGCGTCCATGTGACCTCGAACGCGCCCCCCTGCGCCGAACCGCCCTCAGGCCGCCAATCGAATTCTGCCAGTCTCAGGGTAGCGACCAACGTCTCCTGCGAACGGTTCTCGTAACTGCCTTCCAGCTTCAGATCGGCAAACGCCAATGCCGGTTCGCCCCAGTTTGCGGTAAATTGCCGCATCGTCCAATCCAGCCGGATTTTTTCCGCCCCCGGCGGTTTCAGGGTGACATGCAGCGTATCCAGTTGCAGGCTTTGCGCCGCGCTATTGACTGCATAGCGGGTATCCAGCGTAAACACGATGTCTTTCAGCTTGCCGCCCATTTCCAGCCGCCCTTGCGCCGTCAGCCCTATTGCGTCGGAACGCAGATAGACCTCCTCCAGCTCGTAATGCTGCCCGCCCGCCGCATCTTCCCAGGAAAGTCGCCCTCCCAGCAGAATCAGCCTGCCAATTTCAAAATCCAGCGGCGCCGATTCCGTTTCCGTCTCGTCCTTGGCAAGCAGGTCGTCGAAGTTGGTCGTTCCGTCTGAATTGCGCTTGGCAAACAGGGCAAAATCGTGTGCCTCAATCCGATTGACGGAAAATTTGCCGGTCAGAAGCGGCAGGATTTCCAATGCGCCCTGCAATTTTCCCAGCCGCAGGAATTCCCCTTCTCCAGTCGGCCCTGAGAGATGGACATCGTTTATCTCCACCGCCAGCCGGGGCAGGATTTTAAACCGCAACGCGCCCCGGATTTCGAGTTTGCGCGCCTTCTGCGCCCAGACTTCGGCAACCAGTTGTTCCTTGAACGCCTCTCCATCAAAACCCACGAAGCAAAAGACCAGAAAGGCGAGACAGAGTACGCCCGCCGCGCTCCAAAGAATCCGCTTTTTTCGCGCAGGCTGCGCCTTGGCAATTGAAGAATCCGCTGTCTGCAAGGCCGTTGTCATGGACAGACCGCCTCCGTGGGCAAGCCAGCCTGATTGACCTTCTGTCGGGTCGACATGGAAAAATAGGGATCGCAGGCAGGCGGCTTTTGCAGGGTTTCTGCCGTGACGGGCTGCGACATGGGGGATTCTCTGCCTGCTTCATCCAGCGCCGTGACTTTGTATTGATAGCGGGTTTTTTCTGCCAGACCGCTATCCACATAAGCGGTATCGGCAAAATTCTCCGGCGATACCTCCTTCCCCTTATCTTTCGGCCCAGGCATCAGGCGATAGACCCGATAAGCCACTGCGTCCGGCACGGCTTGCCAGACCAGAAGCGCTTGACTGCTGCTGGTATCCAGAACCTGCGCGAGGGGCGCGGTTAGCTGAACCTTGCGCGGAGGCGTTGGGGCAACCGGCTTTACCGCTTTCCCCTTGCCGGCTTCTGCCCCATCTTCCGGCAGAGACTCTGCCGCGATACTTACAGGCTCCCAATCTTCCGCGTCCAGCCCGTCCGAACCGGCAAGCGCCTGCGCCATGCGCCAGACTGCGGCTATCTGCAAGCCGTTTTGGGTCGCGTAATGCCCCACCTGCGATTCGCCCAGATCGTTGTATCCCCACCAATCCCAACAGCCGTTGGGATTGACCGGCAACATTCTGGAAGCATCGGCTTGCGGGAAGAGAATCGCCAGATGGTTTTGTTCCGCCCATTCGTTGTATCCCGCGCCCTTGATGAAATCCATGCCGATTTTTCCGGCATATTGCTGGCACCCGTGCAACGCGATGTGCAACCGGCAGGCTTCGCCTTTCAGGCAACTCTGGGG
>JAISSL010000129.1 GCA_031273145.1 Zoogloeaceae bacterium
CGTACTCTGCAACAGCAGGAAAGACTGACGCAGTTTTCGCAGGAAATGACCCAGAGCGGATGCTGGGAGCAAAGCATCATGGGATTCAGCGGCTCGGACAACCTGTGCCGGATGTTCGGCATTGCGCCGGGCAATCTCGCCGACTGGCGACAATTGCTGACGGCCATGCACCCCGATGAGCGGGGACGTTTCACCGATGCCGTGCTGTATCTGGAAAAGCACAATGAGCATATGATGTTCGAGGTTCGCCTGAAAGGCGCAAATGGCGCGGACGGCCCGGAAACGAATATCCGCCTTTATCTCAATAGCCAGACAAAGGAAGGCGAAGGCCGCTTCATTCAGGGCGTCGCGCAGGATGTCACCCAGGAATTGCGGCAGGAGCAGAAAATCCAGTTTCTCTCCTATCACGACCCGATTACCCAACTGGGCAACGTCCTGTACTGGGATAAACATGCCTCGCAGGCAGTTACCTTCGCCACTAAGAACAATCGAACGGTTCTGGCCATTTTCGAGATTGCGCTGGAAAACATGGACAAGCTTGTCAGCGCCTTCGGCATCAGCGTAAACAGGCGGATACGCAGCGAAGTGGCCGACCGAATCCGAAAAATCACGCAGGAAGGCGACATCGTGGCATGGCACGGCAGAGGGTTTTCCTGCTGCGCGCCCAACCTGAAAAGCGCCAGCGAAGCCGCGCGTCTTGCCAACGATTTGCTGGAATCCATCAAGGCTTCTCCCCTGATGATTGACGAGCGGGAAATCATGCTCTCCATCAGCATCGGCATCGCGCTTTTCCCGGAGGACGGACGCACCCTGGATACGCTTCAGAGAAACGCCATAACCGCCCTAAGCTCGGTGAGAAACTCCAATCAGGGCTATTTCCAGTTCTTCGAGCCGGGCATGAACCGGCATCTGGTAGAACAATTGCTGCTGGAAAGCGCATTGCGGATGGGCATCCCCCGCAACGAACTGGTTTTGTACTACCAGCCGCAAATCCATCTGGGCAACGGCAAGGTGCAATCCTGCGAGGCGCTGGTACGCTGGCAGCATCCCGAAAACGGGCTGATCCTTCCGGGGCAGTTCATTCTCATGGCGGAAGAAACCGGGTTGATTCTGCCGCTGGGGCAGTGGGTCTTTACCGAAGCCTGTCGGCAGCAGGTGCGCTGGAAGGAATACGAAATCACCATTGCGGTCAATATCTCCGGCGAGCAGTTCCGCAGGGATGGCTTCGTCGAAGACATTACCCGCATCCTCAAGGAAACAGAGGCCGATCCAAAACACATCGAACTGGAAATCACGGAAAGCGCCCTGATGAATCTGAACGATACCCTGCTGGAACGGATTTATACCCTGAAAAGCATGGGCTTTGCGCTTTCCCTGGATGACTTCGGCACCGGCTATTCCAGCCTTTCCTACCTGAAACGCCTGCCCATTGACTGCCTGAAGCTGGATCAGTCTTTCGTCATGGATTTGCCGTATGACGCCGATAGCTGCTCCATTGCGAGCGCGGCGCTCCTGATGGCGAAAGAACTGGGCATGTCCGTCGTCGCCGAGGGCGTGGAAAATCAGGCGCAGATGACCTTCCTGCAACAACACCAGTGCGACATCCTGCAAGGCTATTACTTCAGCAAACCGCTGCCCGCTCCCAACTTCGAGCTATGGTTGCAGGCATTCGAAAACCATCCAACAGGTCTTGCGGACGACAACTTTTTTGACCGAAGCGCCCCTACCAAAGGTAGCAATTGATTCATGATGAGCTGTCCCAATTCGACAAAATGCCGGTAAAATGTTGCCTTGCTTTGTTCATGACTGTCAGGAGACACAAAATGCTTCGAATGATACGCGGATGTATGGTTTTGATGGTGGCTTGCTTTGCCCTCTTGGCTCAGGCACAGAATGTCGAGGCAACCAAACGCATGGCTGAATCAGGGAATGCGGCGGCGCAAAACAGACTTGGCGCCATGTACCACCAAGGCCAGGGCGTGACGCAGAGTTATGCCGAAGCGGTGAAGTGGTGGCGCAAGGCGGCAGATCAGGGACATGCGGAGTCTCAATATTTGCTTGGCGATATGTACTTCCGTGGTCAGGGCGTAGCCAAAAATGAAACCGAGGCCATGAAGTGGACTCGCAAGGCGGCAGACCAAGGGCTTGCACAGGCTCAATTAGGTCTTGCCAATATGTACATCAATGGTCAGGGCGTCGCTGAAGATTTAGCCGAGGCCGTGAAGTGGACTCACAAGGCGGCAGAACAGGGACTTGCGCCGGCGCAATATATGCTTGGTCTTTTATACGCTAATGGTTATGGCGTAGAAAAGAATGAGGCCGAAGCTGCGAACTGGTATCGAAAGGCAGCGGCACAGGGGGATGAGAAAGCCAGACAGGCGCTTGAAACCCTGAAGAAGTAGGTCGCAAGGCAAAAACGGCTCTTCCTGGGGAAGAGCCGTTCAGGTTTTGATGGTTTTTCAAGTCGCCGTTTTCAAGAGCAGATAATCCAGGGCGATGCCGGAAAAGATAAGCATCCCCACCCAGTTGTTCTGCGAAAACGCTTTCATGCAGTCTTTGCCTTCCCGGTTGCGGATGAGGACATAGTGATACCCCGCAAAGCCGCAGGCAATCAGAAGCGACGCCAGAAAAATCACCCCCAGCCCCGCGCGTAGCCCCACCATAAGAATCAGGGCAAAGGCCATGCAGTAGCTGCACATGATCGCCAGGACATCGTAGCGACCAAAGGTGATAGCGGAAGTGCGAATGCCAATCTTGAGGTCATCGGGGCGGTCGACCATCGCGTATTCGGTATCGTAGGCCAGCGCCCAAAAGATGTTGGCGACGACGAGTACCCAGGTATCCAGCGAGGTGTGTCCCGTTTCCGCCGCCCAGGCCATCGGGATGCCCAGGCCAAAGGCAAGGCCGAGCCAGGCTTGCGGCAAGGGGAAAAAACGCTTGGCAAAGGGATAGGAAAAAGCCACGACGAGCGCAAGGGCGGTCAAGCCCATAAAGAGCGGCGTCAGGCGGGGCAGCACCATCAAAAAGCAGATCAGGCAGCTTAACGCCATCAGGATAAAGGCTTCCGGCGTACTCACCGCGCCGGTCGCCAGCGGGCGCGACTTCGTGCGCGTCACCTGACTGTCGAATTCCCGGTCGGCATAGTCGTTGGCTATGCAGCCCGCCGAGTGCATCAAAATCGCGCCAACGACAAAAATCACAACCCAGCCGGGATCGGGACTGCCTTCAGAAGCTAGCCACAACGCCCACATCTGCGGCCAGAGCAGGAGCAATCCGCCCACCATGTTGAACCGCATCAAGACTTCGTAGGCGGTCAGTCGGCTTTTCAGTTGTTGAACGTTCATGGCATTCTTCTTTTGTGGTTATAGTGTTTTGCAGAGCAGGTAGGTTTGCCCGCCATCGTCCAGATAGCCGGTCTCCTGGGGAAGTCCCGCCCCAGCCGCAGGATTCGGGGCGTTTTGCAGCATTGCGCGTAACGTGCCGCTTTGCGGTAAGCCATCGTCCAGTTGGGCATCAATGGCCGTGGCGATTTTTGCGGACAGGTTGCTGGCGCAGACCAAATGACCGGTCAAGCCAAACGCGCCATACTGGATACCGATCAGGCCGCCGCCCGCATTTTTCGGCACGCCGTCCTCGGCGGCGCCGGTGAGCAATCCCGCCTGGCGCAGATGGCGCCAGAGCAGGACGGATTCCATCGCGCCATTGCACGCGCTGCCGCCCGTTCCGCCGCCGTTATATGCGCCGCAGATGATCCCGTCGCCATCGCCGCCAGTCTCGCCAGTCCAGCGGCGGGAGATGGAAGCGCCGCGTTCATCGCCGGGCAGGGCGCGATAACGATCCTGATAGGTGTAGAGCGCGGCTGAAATGCTGTTCATGTCGTTGATGATGTTGCGTACCCTGGCCTGAACGATGAGTTCCTGCCCTTTCAGGACACCGCCCAGCAAAAGGCCGATGATAACAAGCACGATGGCGATTTCGACCAGGGTAAAACCGTTTTGTGAAGTAGGGCGACGCATAGAGAAGGGGGTTTCTGCCAGAAAAAGGAAAGCAATCAGCTTACCAGAGATTTTCGCCAAATTCACGGCGATACTGCGCGTTGATGGCATCCGGCGTGGGGGCGTGGTTTTGCGAGCCGTACTGGGCAATTTTTATCGCGCCCATGAGGGAAGCAAGTTGTCCGGTCTTTCGCCAGTCGAACCCGGCAAGCAGGCCATAGAGCAACCCGGCGCGATACGCATCGCCGCAGCCGGTCGGGTCAAGCACAGCCTCGGCGCGCGCGCAGGGAATATTGATGCGCTCGCCGCCCGTCCATATCCCGGAACCTTCACCGCCGTGCGTGATAATCAGCGCCTCAACCCGCTCGGATAAGCGCTCAATGCTCAAACCGGCGCGCTCGCTGGCAAGGCGGGCTTCGTAATCATTGAAACAGGCATAGTCAGCCATGTCGAAAAAGGCGAGCACCTCTTCCCCGGAAAACATCGGCAAGCCCTGCCCCGGATCGAAGATAAAGGGAATTTTCGCCGCGACGAAATCGCGGGCATGTTGCAGCATCCCTTCCCGTCCGTCGGGCGAGACAATGCCCAGCCGCGCTTCGCCCGGCTCAACGCGGTTCTGGTGGGAGAAATTCATTGCGCCGGGATGAAAGGCGGTAATCTGGTTGCCGTCCAGATCGGTCGTGATGAACGCCTGCGCGGTCAACGTGTTCTCCACATGGCGTACCCGGTCGAGCGGAATGCCAAACCCTTCCAGGCGGGCGCGGTAGGGCGCAAAATCGTCGCCGACCGTCGCCACGATGCGGGGCGAACCGCCCAGAAGATGCAGGTTGTAGGCGATATTGCCCGCGCAGCCGCCAAATTCGCGCCGCATCTCTGGCACCAGAAAGGAGACGTTCAGGATGTGAATCTGCTCAGGCAGAATGTGGTTGCGGAAGCGATCCGGGAATACCATGATGTTATCGTAGGCGAGCGAACCGCAAATCAACGCGGCATCATGGCTGGAAGCGAGGGAGGACATGGCGGCAAAATCTCACGGATAGAAAAGGTAAAGGTTGTAGCCGGAAGGGGCAATCGCGCGGGTGCCCAGGTCGAGCCGAACCAGGGTCACGCCGGGCTTGAATGCGCCTTGCGCCTGCTCGTTCGTGAGGTAATCCTCTGGCGAAAACACCTTGCGAACCAGCATCATATTGTACGGATCGGTCAGGGAAATTTCCAGATGCGGCCAGGCCAGCGGGTAATGCGCCTTGTTGTGGAGGGTGACGAACAGCCGCAGGCGATCCGGCGCTTCCAGCGTTTGCAGTTCGGAGCCTTCGATGAAAAGCGATTCGGGTTCGCGGGCTAAGGGGGTCTCTACCCCCAGCGTCTGAAACAGGCTGGCGAAGGCCGGGGAATTCTGGCTGATTTCGCTGCGGAAGTGCAATATCACCTGCACGGAGAGGAACAGGGCGAAGAATGCGGCGGCAAGCGCGAAAGGCAGGAGCGCGTAGTGGTGCGTTTTGCCATCCGGCGAGTGGGTGTCCCATGCGGCAAGGCGCGCGGGAATTCTGCCGCCCTTTAGCGCCTGCTTGCGGATTTCTTCTGCTATCTGCCCGTCCTCTTCGCCGGAGGCAGACAGCGCCTTCATCGCAAGCAATTCGTCAATGGGGTCGAGCATGGGCAATGCGGCAGCCGACTCGTCCTCAGGCAAAACGGAGGGGTCCGCATCATCCGCCAAAATGATGGTGAGGGAATCGAGCTTTTGGGGCGGCTGAGGGGCGGGCGTTGCGGACGGCACGGACTGCGGTTCATCCTCAGACCATGCGAACAGGAAAATGTCCTCTTCCTCTTTCACGAAATGCGCCCTGGCATTGAAGGGATGCAGGCACGCGCCACAACGAACCTGCCCATCATAGGCGGTCAATTGTTCCTGAAGGGCGCGAAAAACGGTTTGGCAATGAGGGCAACGGGTTAGCATCCTCGCATTTTACCCTGCCTTCTGCTTTACATGCGCGT
>JAISSL010000223.1 GCA_031273145.1 Zoogloeaceae bacterium
CCAGCGTTGCCGCTTCAGAAAAACGCTGCCGGTTTTTTGCGGCCAGCGCGTTGTTCCGGGCAAGAATTTCCGTCTCGACCGCAACCCGTCGGGTGGGTTTTTTAGCCGTCGCCGGGTGACTGTGCGCGACATGCCCATGTTCATCCGGCGCGTGACTGTGAACATGCCAGGTTCCGTCCTCATGCCAGTGCCCATGCGGTTCATGGGCAGGGGCGCGCGCGTGCCCGACCGGCTCGCCCTCGATTCGCGTCGCGCCCTCGCCACAACCACAGGTCATACACATGGCGTTGCTTTCAAAATGCTGTTCATTGGTCTGTCTCCTTAAGAAAAACTGCTTTTCCAAGATTGATTCCGAATAGAGTGGGGGGACAACTGAAAGAAGATGGATGCGCTGGTCCAAGAAGATCGCCACCTCTTCGTACATAAGCAACAGATTCCCCTAATACTTTGCCATCGCTACGACGGATGATTTGCGAGGCGTCTCGCCACAGAGACGGATTCTCATACTCTGTCCGAATGTACGTAGTAGATAGACGTACACGAAAATATTCATCCGAAGGCTTTGCATTTTCGCGTAATGGAATTTTTACATTGCCATCTTGGTCAAATCTCTCGCGGGGCAGCTTGACCGTCTCATACACGTTGACCCCGCCGTCAATGGCGCACAGACGTTTCACTTCAGCGTCGTAGTATAGCTTCCGTCCTCCGAAGTACCAGAAGGCAGCAGTCAGCCAGACGAGGGCGACGAGCGCAAAAACAGGGGTAATGATGAAGTTCCATCTCCCTTCAGTCTTTTCGCAGGCGCTGCGCCAGATTTTCCAGAGCAGGCGGGGTAGCGCCACCCATACGACGACGAAAAAAATCAGGTAATAGAGTCCGATCATGGCATCACTGAACCCCACAAGAGGCGGCAAGCGGTCAAGCAGAGTACAGCCATGTTTTTGAAATTCGTTGGCAGTGTTCTTGGCATTTCATCTGGCTCGGTGTTCTGCTTCCCATCCCTTGCAGGCCAGCGCCACCGTGCGCGGAACAGGTCGCGCCCCGGTACGGTATTGGCTGACCGTGCGGCGTGACAAACCAATAGCCTCCGCCGCCTTTGCGAGTGATAATTTGTGGCGATCCTGCCAGTGGCGAAATTCCAGCGTGTCGGTACGCCCGGATTGCTCCAGCGCCATTTCCATCAGACGATCCGCGTCAAGACTGGCATCGTCAGACCAGGAAACGCTATGCCCCCAATCCGTCACCGCAGCCTGCTTGAACACGGCTCTATCGGAGAGCGGCGCGAATATCTTGAACCGCCCCGCAACTTCCGACAAATCCACGCGCACCACCTGCCCGCCGCTATAGACGGCTTCCAGAATCATGCCATCCAGCGGACGGACAGCTTCAAGTCGGTTCACATTCATGGCTTCACCTTTTTTACAGGGTTGTTCATCCACGCCCATGCTTCGTGAATCAAATCATGATGTTCCATAATCCATTCCTGGGCGTGTTTGAGTGTGGATGCCGGAACATTGCAGTTGATGATCTGTCCATCAAGATACACGGCAGCCTTGCCTTCCGGGCAGATTACATGGACATGAACAGGCGGATGCTCGTTTCCTTGCACCCGGATTAACCAGTTTTCGCCGCTGTGTATCTTGCCCATAGTGAGAGATGTGAGAGATTATGGAGAAACCTTTTCCCCATGTCAAGCACTTTTCCGAAGACGGCGAAAAGGAGGGCGCTGAACGACCGGCTCGCCCTCGATTCGCGTCGCGCCTTCGCCACAACCGCAGGTCATACACATGGCGTTGCTTCCAAAATGCTGTTCATTGGTCTGTCTCCTTAAGAAACACAGGCTGTTCAAGATTGATTCCGAATGAAGTAGGTGGGCAACTGAAAGAAGATGGAGGCAATAGTAGTTGTATTACTAGAGGATCACCACCGCTTCGGTGATAGCTAATCATTTCACCAAGAGTTTTCCCGTCAGACCGCCTCACTATAGCCAGACTACTCCGCCTCAGAGTTACACTGTCGCTAGATGTCTCTATGTACATCTCCCCAGACACATAAAAATAATCATCCGAAGGTTTGGCGTTCCTCTGCAATGGAAGGTTTAGAATGCCATGTTGGTTAAATCTCTCTGGGGGCAGCTTGACCTTCTCATATACATTGACGCCACCGTCAATGGCGCACAGTCGTTTCACTTCGGCATCGTAGTAGAACTTCCGCCCTCCGCCATACCAGAAGGAAGCTGCCAGCCATGCGAGGGCAATGAATGCAAAAAGCATGTTGGCAGCAATTTGATTCATTCCCGTACTTTTTCGAGCGCCGCGTAAAAACCTCCACGCCAGATAAAACGGCGCTAACCATAGGGCGATTGCACATATGACGGCTAGAGCCATTAGCAATAGCATGAGCGTGGAAAATAGCCCGCCGATCATGGCATCACTGAACCCCGCAAGAGGCGGCAAGCGGTCAAGCAGAGTACGTCAGTGTTCCACCAGAACATCCGGTACGCCTCAGCCTCAGAAGGGAATGTCGTCGTCGCCAAAGTCGGTAAAGGCCGGTTTGTTCCCGCCGCTGTTTTCGGAAGAGGGCGCTGAACGAGCAGACGCGCCGCCGCCCGACGAGGCATCAAAGCCCGTACTTTCGCCTTTCTTGCCCAGCATGGTCATCTCCGTGGCCTCGATTTCCGTCGAGTAGCGATCCTGCCCGTCCTTGTCCTGCCACTTGCGGGTCTTGATCTTCCCCTCAATATAGACTTGCGAGCCTTTTTTCAGGTACTGTCCGGCAATTTCGCCGAGCTTTCGGTACAGCACGATGCGGTGCCACTCCGTCCGCTCCTGTTTGTCGCCCGTATTTTTGTCCTTCCAGGACTCCGAGGTGGCGACCCGGATGTTACAGACTACATTGCCATCCGGCATGTAGCGCGTCTCTGGGTCAGCGCCCAGATTGCCAACGATAATAGCCTTATTGACGGAACCCATGAAATTTCTCCTGAAAAGTGTAGGGTGGAAAGATGGAAAGAATCTAGCCTAATTATCCCGCTTTTTTCGGGTTGGTGCCTGAAAACTGAACATGAGCGTCAACCACAGGCCGACCAGCACACCGCAAAAAAGAAAAACCGCGCCCGCGCCAAAATGCTGCGCGAGCAGGCCGCCCAACGCGCCCCCCGCAAACAGGCCGAGCGCCTGAAGGGTATTATAGACGCCCAGCGCCTTGCCCTTGGCATGAGAGGGCGCGATACGGGAAATGAGCGAAGGCTGAACGGCCTCCAGAACATTAAAAGCCATGAAAAAGAGGGCAAGCCAGAAGAGAAGCGACCAAAATCCGGTTCCCGCCAGATAAAGCCCGGTCAGGACGAGCAACAAGAGGCTGATTGCGCCGAGAAAAACGGGCTTCATCAACCCTTTTTTCTCGGCGGCAATGACGGCGGGAATCATGGTAACGAGCGCCACCAGAACGGCAGGCAGGTAAATCCACCAGTGTCGCTCAACCGGCAGATTGGCCATTTCCGTTAAGGTATGCGGAATCAGCACCCACAGCGCCATCTGGGTTGTATGCAGGGCAAAAACGCCAAAATTAAGGCGCAACAAACGGGAATCGTTCCACAAGATTGCGCCGGATGTCGCAACAGGCGGTTTTATCGGCAGGGATGCCGGGGTCGGAATGCGAAGCAACAAAAACGCAATTGCCGCCAGCGCCAGGGCGCTGGTCATCCAGAAAATCCCCGCCATGCCAATCCAGTGGTAGAGCGGCGAAGCAATCGCCATAGACAAGGCAAACACCAAGCCAATGGAAGAACCGATCATCGCCATGATCCGCGTGCGATGTTCTTCCCGGATCAGGTCGGCAGTGAGCGCGGTAATCGCGGCAGAAATCGCGCCTGCGCCCTGTATGGCGCGTCCCAGGATAATCCAGTGGATATGGGTTGCCAGCGCGGCAATGGCTCCGCCCAGAGCAAACAGCAAAAGTCCGGCAACAATGACCGGCTTTCTGCCCAGACGATCAGAAGCCGCGCCCCAGAGAATTTGCAGGCAGGCTTGCGTGCCGCCATAAGCGCCCAGCGCCAGCCCGACCAGCGTTTTGTCATCCCCGCCGGGAATTTCGTGCGCGTAAATGGCAAAGACCGGCAGAATCAGAAAAAGCCCCAGCATCCGCAACCCGAAAATCAGCGCCATGCCAAGGCCAATCCGCCATTCCGTCGCGCTCAAAGCGTCCGGCGCGCCGGAAGAAGAACCTGTAGAAGCAACCACCAAAAACAACCCGCAAGAAAAGGCCGACATCTTAACGGAAGATAAAAAAGCGCGTGAGTGGTTTTGCGTCACTTATTTTTCTTGGCTATCTGTCGTTGACCGGGTGGACGAAGCGTGGCAGAGTATCCCCGTTTCATCGCAATGACAAAGACGATCAGAGACAGAGCTAATCTGGTCTGAACCAATGGTTTTTCTTCCTGAGGAGAGGAATGATGAAAAAACTGACAATCAAGGCATCCCTCATGGTGCTGGCAGCAACATTCGGAATTGGAGCGGCAGGGGCGGCAGAATCCTTGCAGGATGTCATGAAGCGGCGCGGTCTCAGTCAACAGGACCTCATGTCTGCCGCCAAGACCTATACGCCATCTGGAAAACGCGACGAGTTCGTGGCCTTCAGTTCCGGCGGACAGTCGGGGCAGGTGATCGTCTATGGCATCCCTTCGATGCGGATACTGAAGTATCTCGCGGTATTTACGCCCGAACCCTGGCAGGGCTACGGCTATGACGAAGAATCGAAAGAGGTGCTCAAAGGGGGACGGATTGACGGCAAGGACATCACCTGGGGCGATACGCACCATCCGGCCATTTCCGAGACCAACGGGCAGTACGACGGACAATTCCTCTTCATCAACGACAAGGCCAACCCGCGTATCGCCGTCATTGATCTGCGCGATTATGAAACCAAACAGATTGTGGCGAACCCGGTTTTCAAGTCGGAACATGGCGGCGCTTTCGTCACCCCCAATACCGACTACGTGTTCGAGGCTTCGCAGTACGCCGCGCCACTGGAACCCAAAAAGTTCTACCCGCTTGAGGAGTTCAACGAGAAATATCGCGGCGGCATGACCTACTGGAAGTTCGACCGCAGCGCGGGACGCATTGATGTGGCAAAGTCCTTCTCGGTTGAGTTGCCGCCCTATTCGCAGGACATCTCGGACGCGGGCAAGGGGCCATCGGATGGCTGGTCTTTCACCAATTCCTTCTGTTCCGAACGCTATGTAGGCGGGATTGAGCAGGGGCGTCCGCCGTTCGAGGCCGGTTGTTCCGCCAAGGATACAGACTACCTGCACGTCATCAATTGGAAGAAGGCCGCCGAACTCGTCGCGCAGGGCAAGGCGAAGAAAATCAACGGTCATGACGTGCTGATGATGGATACCGCAGTGAAGGAAGGCATCCTCTTTCTGATTCCCGAACCGAAGTCGCCGCACGGCGTTGATGTCACGCCGGATGGCAAGTTCATCATCGTCTCCGGCAAGCTCGACACGCATGTGTCCGTCTATTCCTTTGAAAAGATCACGGCGGCAATCAGGGCAGGCAGATTCGAATCAAAAGACCCCTACGGCATTCCGGTAATCGGCATGAAGGATGCTCTGCACACGCAGGTGCCGCTGGGTCTGGGGCCGTTGCACACGCAGTACGATATAAAGCAGTGCGTTGCCTACACCTCGCTTTATGTCGACTCCCAGGTCGCCAAGTGGGATTACTGTCAGGGCAAGGTACTCGACAAGCTCTCCGTGCATTACAACATCGGCCACCTGATGACGATGGAAGGCGATTCCACCCATCCAAAGGGGCGTTACCTCGTGGCGCTGAACAAACTCTCGATTGACCGTTTCAACCCGGTAGGTCCCCTGCATCCGCAGAATCATCAGCTCATTGACATCAGCAATGACAAGATGCAGTTGCTCTACGACATGCCGTTGCCAATGGGCGAGCCGCACTACGC
>JAISSL010000290.1 GCA_031273145.1 Zoogloeaceae bacterium
TGGATTTGCGAACGCATGGACGACAGGGAAGGAACCGCCACCAGCAGATTGAGCGCATCCGCATCGAGTACCAGCGTGTTTGGCGCGGTCAGCACGCGCGGCAGCAGTTCCCGCGCAAATCCGACCTGCCCCATGCCGGGGCCGCAGGCCAGCACGGCAAGCGGCGTATCGAAAATCCGCGCAGCCTGCCGCAGCATCAATTCCGGTTGCTCATAATCCACCGACTTGGCATCGAACATGCCAATATACACCTTGCCCGCGCCGAGTTTCAGGGCGGCGCGTCCCGCCAGCAAGACCGCGCCCTGCATCGCGGTTGCGCCGCCCAGAATCCCCACGTTGCCGTAATTCCCCTTGTGGCTGTTGGCGCGGCGCGGCTTCAGACAATGGGCAAAGGCTCCGGTAGAAAGGAGATGGCCATCGGCCTTGACGGCCAATCCCGCCAGACCCAGATCGGCTACCCGAATCTCGCCGCTGTAATCGGGACCGTCGCCCGTATAAAGTCCGGGCTTGGCAGCAATGAAGGTTAAGGTATGACTGGCGGTAATGGCGGGCAGATGGGCAAAGCCGCTATCGGCATCCAGCCCGGATGGGCAATCGAGCGCCAGAATCGGGCAATTCTGCTCGCGGGCAATCCGGTTCGCCGCCCCGACCAGATAGGCAGAATGCCCCTCAATCGAGCGGGTGAGACCGATGCCAAAGAGGCCGTCCATAATCAGGGAAAAGCGGGTGTTCGCGGGAATGTCGGCGACAAATTTGCCCCCGGATGCGATGAACTGCTGGCAGGCCGCGTCGGCTTCCGGCGGCAGGACATGCCCCCGCCCCAGAAAAACGGTGATGACGGAAAACCCTCTCTGTCGCAGCAGGGAAGCGGCGCTGATGGCATCGCCGCCATTGTTGCCCATCCCTGCCAGCACGAGAATGGGATCATCGCTTGCGCGGCACAGTTCCTGCGCCCATTTTGCCGCTTCCTCTGCGGCGCGCGCCATCAGGATTCCGCCCGGACGCCCCGCCTCAATCTGGCGAATCGTCTGGCGACAAAAAAGCGGACGGCAAGGCAGGGGCGCGGAAACAGCAGAACACATCGTGAAAACTCCGTGGATTAAATTCCATGCCCTGCAAATGTACCCGAATTTAGCCCGCCAGAACAGAAAGAAATAAATCCACCCGCTGTCTTTTCGGCGTGGACAGAGGCTCATCCGGCGCATGGGCTTCCTGTTCGCCGCGCACCGAAATCTTGATGCGGTACGGGCGAACGCCCAGCTCGACCAGTTTGTTCCGCACCCGGTTTGCGGCCTGCCGCGCGTGCTCAATGCTTATCTCACGGCTGCCTTCAGCGGACGGCCAGGCTTCCAGGGTAAACAGGACGTTTTTCCGATTCCGCTTCTCCAGGATTTCACGCAGGGATTGCGTCACCTCAACCGGCAACGGGGCATTGGCGGGCGGAAGAAACAGGATGGCGTCCGGTTTTACTGTATCTTCGGACAGAATGGGGGCGCTAACCTGGGGAAGGTCCGGGGCGTTCGCGGCTTCCTGTCCGGCAGGTAGCGTACAGGCACAAAGGCCAAGGAGCGCGAATCCAGAAATTCCCCAGCGGGTTTTACGCATCATGCGGCAGACCGTTCGGTATAAGGTGAAATGGGCGCGACGATGTCCGCCAGAGGCATATTCGCGGAGTTCATGACGGACGGATCGCGTTGCTGCAAAATCGCTAACAGTTTGTTCAGGACTAAATGTAACCCAGTTAGGTCATCATTGGGAAGCTGTTGCAGGGCATTGGGCAAAATACCTTCCAGCGGACGTGGCGCGCTGTTCAAAACGCGCAGACCCTCTTCCGTCGGGTACAGTCGCACCACCCGCTGATCCCGGTCTGCCCGCTGCTTTTTGGTCAGCTTCTGGCGGCAGAGCTGGTCGGTCAGGTTGCTGCACGTAGACTGGTGAATGCACATCATATTGGCCAGGTCGGAGACCCGCACCCCCGGTTGCTGGGCGACAATGGAAAGTCCCCAGATCTGGGTGCCGCTGATCCGGCTTATGGTTTCCGTCTGCTGAAAATGCCGTTTGATCGTATTGAAAATGGCGCGAAATTGTTTTAGGACGTCGAGAGGCGTTGGAGTTATGGTTGTCTGGTTCATGGTCATCCTCATGTTTATAATGGAACCAAATGACGTTAACATCATTGGCATATCAGTTCATAGGTCGGTTTGACCCTATGACTTAAGGCTAGATTTTAGCGTAAGTCTATTATAGATATCGTATATTTATTTCTGCGCGCGCTTTTGCCGGCAAAGAGAGGAGACAGGTACTATGTCAAATAATTCCATAGCCCAGTTAACCTATTGATATTTAAAGAACTATTAACTTTGTATATACTTTGTTTTCACGATGTTTATGTGGGGTATACGAGACAGTTGATTTTGTGATTTAGTGTGTTCGCAAGCTGTTTACGGGCATTTTGGAGACCTGGAAAATTACAGGGCATGATTCAGGAAACATATCCGGGATGATTATCGGGGCGCGAACAGCGCCAGATTACACAACTTAATAGGTTGAATAAAGGGTTACGGCTATCCCGGTTGCGTCATGACGAGGCCGGGGCTATTTCCTTGCCTGACGGCGGCGCAGGCTCTCGAACAGGCAAATGGCGGCGGCGGCGGAAACGTTGAGCGATTCCATCGCGCCCGGCATGGCGATGCGGACGCGATGGCCTGCTTCTCCAAGCGTTGCCGCGCCAATGCCCTGCCCTTCTGCGCCAAAGACCCAGGCAAGCGGCGCGTGGGCAGGCCAGCGAACGATATGCAGGGGTTCCGCGTCCTGAACGGTTGCGGCCAGACTCACCCCTTTGAATGCGCGTAAAAAGGCCGGTAAATCCGCCGCCTCGTAAATCCGCGCCTGAAAATGCGCGCCCTGTCCGGCTCGCAACACCTTGGCCGACCAGGCAGAGGCGCAATGGGCGGAAAGAAGCGCCTGGGAAAATCCCGCCGCCGCCGCAGTTCGCAGCAGACAGCCCAGATTGCCGGGGTCCTGGATGCCGTCCAGCAAGAGGGTATCCACGTCCGGCAGGGGTGAGTCGGACTGCTTGGGTAAGGGAACCCGCGCCACAATGCCCGCTGGAGTTTCCGTATCCGCCAGTTTGCGAAACAGGGCATCCGGCGAGCAAAAGATTTCTGCCGGGGCGCGTAGGCTCTGGGCATGGTCGGCCAGCCAGCCCGCAATTTCCAGGCGTTTTATGCCGCTCTCGCTCACCCAGACTCCCAGCGGCAGTCCATACACAGCCTGCCAGGCGTCAAGCAGGTGCATCCCTTCCAGCAGGATTTCCCCGCTCTTTTTCTGGGCGCGGGTTGAGCCGCCCAGTTTTTTCCAGTCCTGATAATGCGGGTTAGACGCGGAAGTCACCGTTTTCATTTTCCCTCCAAGGCCAGTTCCAATTGGGTGAGCAAGTCTGGGTTGGGCGGCAGCCAGCAGAATCCGGCAGGGTTCCCCGAATCCGACCAGTTGGGGCGAACGCCGCGAATGAAAAGATAGCACGCGCCGCCCAGATGCAGGGCTGGGTCGTAATCGGGCAGGCGAACGCGCAGATAACGATGCAAGGCCAGCAGGTAGAGGCGTGCCTGAAGGTAGTAGCCATGTTTCTGCATGGCAAGCGTAAGCGCGGGGGCGGCGTAATCCGGGAGTTGCCAGCCTAAATGATTGCTCTTCCAGTCGAGAACGTAGTAACGCCCTTCGTATTCAAACACGAGGTCAATAAAGCCTTTCAGATAGCCGTTCAAGGCCGGGGCGGTCAGGTGGGGCAACGGCTCGTTTGCCGCCGCCATGTGTTCGACCAGACGCGCCGGATTAAGAGAAGGGGCGGGAAGATGAAAAGCCAGTTCGCGCAAGGTTTGCCCAGGGCAAAGTTGATTCAAGCACAGCCGCGCATCCCCAAAGAGCGGCAGCGGAGTAGCGAGAACGTCGTTGGCCAGTTGGCAGAGTTGCGCCTGCCAGCGCGAGAAATTCTTCTCCCGTGCCGCTCCTTTACTGTCTTTATCATCCGCGCCATGCCGCGTGGGCTGCGGATTCGCTTGCAGGGCGCGAAATGCCGCAGGCGCGAAGGTAGCCGGGTCGTTAAAATCAATCTGCTCGAAAAAGGCATGGATACAGTCTCCGGCACGAGCGCCTTTCGGAAAATAGAGGATGTCATGTTCCGGCAGAGCGTCCTGAAAAGTCCCCTGTTCCGGCGCAAAAGAGGAAGCGACCGCGTCGTGTTCCTTTGCTTCCTCGCTCCAGGAAGCGCCGCGTATCAGGCCGGAAAAACTCTCCAGCCGCCAGCCAGAGCGAAGTGAATGCGCCGGAAAAGCCGCCGGGAGAATAATTGGGGAAGCTGTTGCGTCTGCCCGACCCAAATCCTGTTCTGGAATTGAGGGCGTTTCAACCGTGCCGCCTGCCGCCTCGGCGACATGTTGCCAGGCAAGGCAGATGAGTTCTTCATTGGGCAGCTTTTTATCCCCGTTCAGCCAGTCCTGCGGCGTGCAGTTTTCGCCCGCCACCAGCCAGTTCAGGAGGCTGTCGTCAGGCTCGTCAGGCAAGGGATTGCAGACAAGGTAACAACGCAGCACGGCGCGGGTCAAGGCCACATAAATCAAGCGAAGCGACTCTTCCGCCTGTTCCCGTCGCGCCAGTTGCTTGCCGGATTCCCTGTTTTCCGGGCGATAGTCAATGATGGAGATGCCGTTTGCTTCCGGGTCGTGATAGACCTGTCCCGCCAAAGAATTAGGAGGCGGACGATGGTCTTTCCAGAGGAACGGGCAAAATACAATGTCGTATTCCAGTCCCTTGGCCTTGTGGATAGTGACGATCCGCACCAGATCGTACCCGGATTCCAGCCGGATTTGCGTCGCTTCTCCGCCCGGCGGATTGGCAAGAGCCAGCGAATAGACCTCGAATAACCGCTCTGGCGTCAGTTTGTCGCCGGTCTCTTCAGCGTGCAGCAATTCCTGAAGATGGAGATAGTCGGTCAAAGCGCGTTCGCCACCCGGCAGGGCAAGCAGGCGGGCACACAGCTTTCCCGTTGCTTCCAGGTCGGACAAAGCGGCGAGAATGCCTTTTTCCCGCCAGAGCCGATGCGCCTTCGCAAACCGGGTCATATGCTGCGCGAGTTCGGCCTCGGTCAAGCCGGCAATTTCCGGGGCGGCAAGACCGAACAGGCAGGTGGCAAGCGCGGCCTTGATCCGGCGCGTATCGCGGGGAACCAGAAGCGCCGCCAGTATTGATGCCAGATCGGTTGCCACCTCGCTTGCATAGACGCTTTTGAGCGAGAGTTCCACCGCGCGCACCCCCGCTTCTGCAAGCGCCTGTCGGATTTGTCGGCCTTCCCGGTTGGTTCGCACCAGAATGGCAATGCGTCTGGCTTCCAGCGGTTTGTCATTGACCCGGATTTTCCCGGCGCGGGAGGCGGATATGAGCCGCGCCACTTCTGCCGCCGTGGCGCTAATTGCCCATCTGGCGGCATCCTTTTCTTCGCTGTAACTTTCCGGCGGTTGCCAGAAACAGAACGCAGGACGGGCAGGCTCGCTCTCGTCGTGGAAAGACGGCAAGGGTTTTGCCCCCCGCATGGCAGGCGGAAAATCCAGTTCTTCCAGCATGAAGGGATTTTCCTGCGCGGAAAACAGCGCGTTGATGCCCTTCAAAACGCCTTCCACCGAACGCTGGTTATGGTTCAGGCCAAACGTCTGTTCCGGTTCGACCGTCTTTCGGGCGGCGAAGTAGGTCGGCAAATCCGCCTGGCGAAAACTGTAAATGGCCTGCTTGGGGTCGCCCACGAAGAACAGGCCGCTCCCCGCAGGTTCATCCGCATAAATAGCCTCAAAAATCGCGTACTGGAGCGGGTCGGTATCCTGAAACTCGTCAATCAGGGCGACGGGATACATTTCCCGCAGCCGTTCCGCCAGAGCTTTTCCGCTTTCTCCCTGCAAGGCTTGATGGACATTTTGCAGCATGTCGTTAAAGTCGAAATGGCGCTGCCGCCGCTTCAGTTCTGCAAGCGCCGCCGGAAAAAACGCCAGATAATCCCGTTGCAGTCTGGCAAGGCGGGCTTCACAAAAACGCTGGCAGGTTTTTGCCCATATACATAAGGTATCCACCAAATGAAAAAATGGGTGTTCCGGTATGTCGCCTCCCTTTTTGGTCTTTTTCGCCAAATAGCTGGCGGAAAACGCTTTCATTGCCTCATACGTTTGGTCAGGCTGGTTGAGCGCAAAATAGCGCGTCCATGCGTCCTGCCAGAGCGGCAGTATTTCCGCTCTATAGATATGGGCATGAAGGCTGGAGGCGGCGATTTTTTCAGCCAACAGCGCCACAATGGCTTCCTGCTCCGCCTGCCAGAGGGCAGCGGCTTCTGCAAAGGCGGCTTGAAGTTCGGCTTCATCCGGCGCGTTTGCCGCGTCTTGTTCCAGCGTTGCCGACCAACGCGCCAAAGCGAGCGGATGCCGCAAGTGTTGCAACGCCAGTCCTTGCAGACTTTCCGGGGAAAATTTCCGTTGCCCCAGCCAGCGCAGAAAGAAAGCAGGTTCTTCGCCGAACAGAACGCGCCGCCGCCAGAAATCCGCCGTGACCTCAATCAATGGTCGGCTGCCCGCTTCGCCTTCCTCGTTGAAATTCATGCGAAAAGGCTGTCGCGCCAGCAGCGGCGTATCCACCAGCGCGCGCTGGCAAAACCCGTGCAGGGTAAAGACAGCCGCTTCGTCAAAGGCAGATAACGCCTGCCGGAGCCTTATCCCCATTTTTTCGCGCGATTCTCCACTTTGGTCTAGTTTCTCGAATAGCGCGGCAAGCAGCGGGTCAGTAGAAGGTTCTGACGCATTCCCCGCATTTTGCAGAAAATGGAGGGCTTCTTCGAGACGTGCGCGAATCCGGCTTTTCAGTTCGGCGCAGGCGGCGCGGGTGAAGGTCAAGACCAGAATCTTTCGGATTTCCAGAGGCTTTTCCAGCACGAGGCGCACGATCAAGGCGCAGATAGACCAGGTTTTGCCGGTACCCGCCGAGGCTTCGATCAAGACCCTGCCGGTAAGCGGACAATTTAAGAGTTCCAGTTCGCGGATCATGGCGCTCATGGTTCCAGCGCCTCCGTCAGTGGCTTGAGCAACAATTCCCGCCAATGGGCAAAATCTTTGTTCAGGGCTTCTTCCAGGTTTGCGTAGGTATCGCGCAGGGCAAGCCGCCACCAGGCATCCGCTTCCGGGCTGCTGTACTGCTCGTTCAGCCATTTTATCCGCCCCGCGCCTTCGCCCCTTTGTTGCCATGCCCAGGCCGTTTCGGGATAGAAGGCAAGGGGCGCTTGATTGCCGTCGCGCCAGGCGGCAAGCCAATCGGCAAGCCT
>JAISSL010000055.1 GCA_031273145.1 Zoogloeaceae bacterium
ACTAGCATAACAATTTTGGCACCTTGATAGACCCTTGCGTCAGAGGTCTTTAGAACCTGCATGATCGTAGCTGTAACCCGTTCCGAATAATCACCATCACCATCTACGTCCGACAGGGAAACTTTCGCAATCACATCCGCATTAGGTTGCGGATTGGGAATGGTCTCAAAGAAAATTTTTTTCCACATGCCGTTCCATAGACAGGCATGTGCTTGCGGAGCTGCCAGCAGGAAGCAAAAAGTCAATGCAATGAAGAGGTGGCGCATGTGTTTCTCCAAAAACTCGATGCCTGCGTACAGGTTTCGGCTGACTTGGTATGCCTTGATGTCTGAGGGCATTTTGCGCCCCAACCGCATATCAGGCAAGCATCTTGAGGAAAGCCATGTTGTCCGACTTGTAACTGTTGTCAAACCTGACGGTCAGGCGTTACTGACAATACGTGGACAGGTTGTTAGAATGCGCTTTTTTCTTGACTGGACAACGGATGGGTATGCAGACTGAAAAAGTATTGAAAGATATGGTCGTGACGCTGGACTACAACGTGGCGGATACGGATGGCGAGCTGGTCGACGAAGGGCGGGAAGCCCTTGTTTACCTGCATGGCGGCTATGACGACATCTTTCCGAGAATCGAGGAAGCCCTGCACGAAAAGCAGATTGGCGAGACCGTATCGGTGCGTCTGCAACCGGACGAAGCCTTTGGCGAGTACGATCCTGAACTGGTGCAGATAGAGCCGCGCGCGGGTTTTCCGCGTGAGCTGGAAGTCGGCATGACGCTCGAAGGCGCGCCGGAAGGAAGCCATGAGGAAGATTTTATCCTCTATCGCGTGACCGACATCGCGGACGGCAAGGTGGTGCTGGATGGCAATCATCCCCTGGCCGGCAACGTGCTGGTTTTTACCTGTACGGTAACGGCGGTGCGTCCCGCAAGCGCGGAAGAAATCGCGCACGGGCATGTGCATGGCGCGGATGAAGACGGACACATCTGTCATTAAGGCGCTTTTGATTCAACATGAATACATTTTTGTGCGTATTTCCCTCTCCCCCGACCCCTCTCCCGCAAGCGGGAGAGGGGAGACAGGCTGCGCCTGGGCAACTTCATTATTCCCCCCTCCCACTTGTGGGAGAGGGTGGCGCGAAGCGCCGGGAGAGGGCAAAAAATGTATATCCTTCATCCGAAATCGTTCTGAGGTAGCAAAAGCGAAGATGGAAAAGTTCATGCCCTTTACCGGCCTCGTCGCGCCGCTGGATCGCAGTAACGTCGACACGGACGCTATTATCCCCAAGCAGTTCCTGAAATCCATTCAGCGTTCCGGGTTCGGGCCGAATGCGTTTGATGAGTGGCGCTATCTGGATCACGGCGAGCCGGGCATGGATAACAGCCGCCGTCCCTTGAATCCCGGTTTCGTACTCAATCAGGCACGCTACCGGGGCGCGGCGATTCTGCTGGCCCGCGCCAATTTCGGCTGCGGCTCCAGCCGCGAACACGCGCCCTGGGCGCTGGCGGATTACGGGTTCAAGGTGATTCTGGCCGAATCGTTCGCGGACATTTTTTTCAACAACGCCTTCAAGAACGGCCTTCTGCCCGTCGTGTTGGCGAAGGCGGAACTGGATGCGCTCTTCGGCCTCACCGAATACACGCCGGGTTTTTCGCTCGCGGTGAATCTGGCGGAACAGACGCTGACCCGCCCCGATGGTCATGTCATTGCGTTTCAGGTGGATGCCTTTCGCAAGGAATGCCTGCTGAACGGCTGGGACGACATCGGCCTGACCCTGCGTCACGCCGACGAAATCCGCGCCTTCGAGGAACGTCGCAGGCATGAACAGCCGTGGCTGTTCGCGGCTTGATAATGTCTTTTTTGAAAGGATGAAATGATGGGATGGATGAAGTCTAATCTTAACTATGTTGTGAAGTGCCTTGTATGGACTTTTGTTATGGCATGGGTCATTCTCATGCTCTGGCTCGGCGTTGACTGGACATTGCCGACGGGGGAACAGCTCGATAAGGCAGCGTGGATTTTTGTTCTTTTCGCGTTACTCTACATCGCAGAAAATAACGCTCGGGAGCGTCAAGCCGATTTGCTTGAGCGCCAGAACCGCCTGATCGAACGCCAAGCCATTGCTACTGAACGCATTGCTGCCGTGTTGGAAGCGAAGAGCGGCGCAGGCTCGAAAAACTAAAACCCCAAGGATAAAACGATGGCAAAAAAAATCTGCATTCTCCCCGGCGACGGGATCGGCCCCGAAATCACGGCTGAGGCAGTGCGTGTGCTGGAGGCGCTCAATCTCGGCTTTACGATGGAGACTGCGCTGATCGGCGGCGCGGCGGTCGACGCGACCGGCGACCCGTATCCAGAAGCGACCCGCAAACTCGCGGCAGAGGCCGATGCCGTTCTGTTGGGCGCAGTGGGCGGGCCGCAGTGGGATACCTTGCCGCGTGAACAGCGTCCTGAGCGCGGCCTGCTCGGCATCCGCAAACATCTGAACCTGTTTGCCAATCTGCGCCCTGCGGTGCTGTACCCGGAACTGGCGAACGCGTCCACCCTGAAGCCGGAAATTGTCTCCGGGCTGGACATCCTGATCGTGCGCGAACTGACCGGAGATATTTATTTCGGCCAGCCGCGCGGCATTGAACAGCGCAATGGTGAACGTTTCGGCTTCAACACCATGCACTATTCGGAATCCGAAATCCGTCGCATTGGTCGCGTCGCCTTCGAGGCCGCCCGCAAACGCAACAAAAAGGTATGTTCCGTCGACAAGATGAACGTGCTGGAAACAACCCAGCTCTGGCGCGATGTGATGAATGAACTCGCGCCGGAATATCCCGACGTGGCGCTTTCTCATATGCTGGTGGATAATGCGGCCATGCAGCTTGTGCGCGCCCCGCGTCAATTCGACGTGATCGTCACCGGCAACATGTTCGGCGACATCTTGTCGGATGAAGCCTCCATGCTGACCGGCTCCATCGGCATGTTGCCTTCGGCCTCACTGGACGAACACAACAAGGGACTGTACGAGCCGTCGCACGGTTCCGCCCCGGACATCGCCGGGCAGGGCGTGGCGAATCCGCTGGCGACCATCCTTTCCGCCGCCATGATGTTGCGCTACACCTTCAATCTGGAAGAGGCGGCGCAAAAGGTGGAAGGCGCGGTCAAAAAAGTGCTGGCGCAAGGCTTCAGAACCGGCGATATTTTTGAGCCGGGGATGCAGAAGGTTGGTACAAAACCAATGGGCGATGCCGTGTTGGCGGCGCTCTGATTCAAGCGAGGACATTATGAAACGAGTTGGTTTGATTGGTTGGCGCGGGATGGTCGGTTCCGTGCTGATGCAGCGGATGGCGGAAGAGGGCGATTTCGCCCATTTCGAGCCGGTCTATTTTTCGACTTCCAACGCGGGCGGCAAAGCCCCGGCGTTTGGCGGCAAGGAGGCGGGCAGCCCCCTGGAAGACGCCTCTGCTATTGAAGTCCTGAAAAAATGCGACATTCTGGTCACCTGCCAGGGCGGCGATTACACGAAGGAAGTGTTTCCCAAACTGCGCGGCGCGGGTTGGCAGGGGCATTGGATTGATGCCGCTTCAACGCTCAGAATGACCGATGATGCGGTCATCATCCTTGATCCGGTTAATCTCAATGTGATTCAGGACGCGCTGGCCAAGGGCGGCAAGAACTGGATTGGCGGCAACTGCACGGTATCGCTGATGCTGATGGGGTTGGGCGGACTTTTCCAGCACGACTTGATCGAATGGGCAACTTCTATGACCTATCAGGCCGCCTCCGGCGCGGGGGCGCAGAACATGCGCGAACTGCTTTCCCAAATGGGCGCGCTGCACGCTTCGGTAGCCGATCTGCTTGCCGACCCGGCTTCCGCCATTCTCGACATTGACC
>JAISSL010000059.1 GCA_031273145.1 Zoogloeaceae bacterium
AGGCGGCGCTTGCCGAAGGCGGACAGCTCGAAGACCCGGCAGGATTCATCAAACGCATGAACGACCTGATTCTGACCTTGTGTCCTGCAAACGATGCGGTGCATGGCGGTTAAAAAACATCACATCTGCAACGTGATTCCAGGCGGCAGGCCAAGAAAAGCCTGCCGCTTTTTTTCTTGCGGACGGCAATTGTAAAAAACCCCAGCATCATGACATTTTCGTTTGTATAATTCGCTCATCGTCATGGTGACGACATTTCAACCCGGCTGGAATCTTAAGGACATTCATCATGTTGCCGAAAAAACCCATTGCGATCAAAGAGTTACCCCCACCCACCCGCATTCTGACCGCATCCAAGGCGCGGCAAGGGCGCAAGGAGAAAGGTTGGGCCTGGTACGCTGTCTTGGGGGTAACGCTTCTCTTCGCGGCAGTAGCGACCGGGGAGCCGGCTTCTCCGAATCCAAAGGACGACGAGGCGCGGGAAAAGGCGTGGGAAAATGAGAACCGCAGGGGCAAGGGGGGCAATGTGATCCTGAGATCGGGGCTTTGGGAAATAGGCTTAGCCGTTGATGCCCCAGACCGAGGTAGCTGTACCCAGGTATCGCGCCAGATCGAGATGGAGGACGATATTTGTACACCAACACTCTCTATCAGTCGCTCTATCGCCCCCGGCGCGGTTAAGGATGGGATGTTACTCGTCCCGGTTTGCGTCAAGGGTGCAGTAGACCCGCTCCAGTTTTGGCAGGAAGCCCGTGGAGATTCTGACTGCCGCTTCACCTTTTTGTCCAGGGTGGATAACAAGATCAAGTATTCTCAACTCTGCCAAGAATGGACATCCCCCGCCAGGTTTGGAATCACCATTCTCAGCGATACTGACGTGTCCTTTACCCTGCTGAAGCAACCGAGGGAGGATTCAAGGAGTGGTACATACCTAGTGAATGTACCGAAATCGGCACGCTGGCGGTCTCCGTCGTGCGCTGAGGAGACAAAGTGCAAAGGCATTGAAAGTTGTGTGAGCGCGGCAACGATGAACATGAGAAATGAATGTCTGAAGCACATGCCAAAGGAACTCCAAGGTGGTTGTGCAAAGCTGCGTACAGGCGTGTCACAAAATGCAGCCGATATGGCCTGTAAAAAATCGAAAGATGAAGATTGCGTGAAAGGGCTGTCAGGCATGTCCCAAAAGGATGCTCAAGAAATCTGTTCCGCAAGGAAGAACAAGAAAGCCGAAGCCGCTTGTTACAAATGAAGCGCGGCGCATTCTGGCCTGTGCGGGCGTCCAGATTTATGCGGGGACAGTGGCAGGGCAAAAGGCGCGGACTCCTGGCTTTGGATGGCTGCGGGTTTGCGCCAGGTCGTAGTTAAGCTGCAAGGTAAGCCACGTATCGGCAGTGCTGACCCCCGCCTGTTCCAGGCGCAAGGCCAGATCAATGCTGACCGCCGCCCTGCAATTCAAAACGCGGGATAAGGCTGTCCGGGACATGCCCAGACGTTCCGCCGCTTCCGTTACGGTCAAGCCCAACGCGAGAATGACATCCTCGCGCAACACTTCGCCGGGATGGGTGGGGTTCTTCAGGGTCATGATGCAATCCTTTTAGTGGTAGTCCTGATAATCAACCAACTCGGCATTGACGCCGACAAAGACGAACGTGACGCGCCAGTTGCCATTTACCTCAACCGCCCAATGGCCTTTCAGTTTACCCTTGAGAGGATGCAAACGAAACGAAGGAATGTTGACGCCTTCCGGGTCTTTTGCGGCGTTCAGCACGTCAAGAATACGACTCAATTTTGCGGCATGGGCGGGCTGTATACCCTTGACCGTGCCGGTCTTGTAGAAATCCTCAAGACCTTTATGCTGGAATCCTGTAATCATGGTCTCATTGTGCTCCGTGACGTTACGCAGCGCAAGCAGTTTCTACAACCCAAAACAAAATAGCAGTCTCAATTGAGTCTGCGGATTGTGGCAAAACTTCTCCATGTCATTGCGTTATCCCTATAAAATAAGCATCCTTTTCATTTTTCGGCCTTGCGCCCCTATGCCTCCTTCCGTCCCCGTTCAGCCTTCCCTTCGCAATCACCTGGCTTTTATCCTGCTTTCCGGGCTTGCCTTTCTCGTCCTGTTCGGCCTGCTGCGGCTGGCATTGCTCATTTACAACCATGAACTGATCGGGATTGCGCCAGCATCCGTATTCATCGAAGCATTCGGCAACGGGCTTCGCTTTGACCTGCGCGTCGCAACCCTGATCCTGCTGCCGCTTTTGCTGGCGCTGTTCAGCCTGCGGGCAATGGCCGCGCGACGCGCAATGCGCCTCTGGCTCACCGCAACCGCCAGTTTCGTCCTCTTCCTCGGCGTGATCGAACTGGATTTTTACCGCGAATTCAATCAACGCCTGAATAGCCTGGTGTTTCAATACATGCTGGAAGACCCGGCAACCGTCATGCGGATGCTTTGGTACGGCTTCCCGGTACTCCGCCTGCTGCTCGCCTGGGCGCTGGCAAGCGGCCTGTTTTATCTGGTTTTCCGGTACATTCACCGGGCAACGCTCCCCGCTGCAAGTGGAACGCCCACGGCTCAAACGGCTATCGCAACCATGCCGCGCGCGCCTTCCCTTTTGCAACGCGGCCTTGTCTTCCTGCTGTGCGCCCTGCTGGCGGCGGTGGCGATACGCGGCACGCTTCGCAGCGGCCCGCCGTTACGCTGGGGAGATGCCTTCACCACGGAATTCATGTTCGCAAACCAGCTTGGCTTGAACGGAACCTTAACCCTCGCCCTTGCCGCGATGGATCGCTTTTCCGGCAGACAGGCCAATTACTGGAAATCCGGCCTGCCCGATGACGAAGCATTGGCAATCACCCGCGCCATGTTGCTGACGCCCAACGACGTATTGGTCGACGCCTCCGAAGCCGCCGTCCGCCGGGATTTTTCCCCGCCGGAAAAAAATCGTCTGCCCATCAAGAACGTCGTCGTGATTCTGATGGAGAGCTTTGCCGGTCATTCCGTCGGCGCATTGGGCGCAAGCGGCGACATTACGCCCCATTTCGACGCGCTGGCAAAGGAAGGCTTGCTCTTTACCCGCCTCTTTTCCAACGGAACCCACACCCATCAGGGCATGTTTGCCACGATGGCCTGTTTTCCCAATCTGCCGGGCTTCGAGTATCTGATGCAATCCCCGCAAGGCGGATACAAATTTTCCGGCTTGCCGCAACTATTGGGCAAGCGCGGATTCGAGAACCTCTATGTCTATAACGGCGATTTCGCCTGGGACAACCAGTATGGCTTTTTCGGCAATCAGGGCATGACGAATTTCGTGGGACGCAACGACTACATAAACCCCGTCGTTTCAGACCCCACCTGGGGCGTTTCCGATCAGGACATGTTTTTACGCGCCAATGAAGAACTGGATAAGCTGGCAGCCGCAGGCAAACCTTTTTACGCCCTGGTGCAAAGCCTTTCCAACCATACGCCCTATGCCCTGCCGGAAGCGTTGCCGGTAGCGCGCGTGACCGGACAGGGTTCGCTGGACGAGCATCTGACCGCCATGCGCTACTCGGATTGGGCATTGGGGCAATTTTTCGCGCAGGCGAAAAAATCGCCGTATTACCGGGAAACCCTGTTCGCCATCGTGGGCGACCACGGCTTTGGCAAAAACGAACAATTGACGGAAATGAACCTGCACCATTTCTATATCCCGCTGCTTCTGCTCGCGCCGGGAATTCAGGAAAAGTTCGGCGCGACGCGGGAGACCGTCGGCTCTCAGGTTGACGTGGTTCCCACCCTCATGGGACGGCTCGGCGGCAAAACGCGCCATCAATGCTGGGGACGCGATCTGTTGAACCTGCCGGAAAACGACCCCGGCTTTGCCCTCATCAAACCTTCGGGAGGCAATCAGGATGTCGCGCTCATCCGTGGCAACCGCATTCTGGTAAAACCCAGGAATAACGAAGCGCGCTTCTACGAGTACCAACTGGGCAACCACGCCTCGGTTCGCCTGATAACCGAGGATGAAAACCGCGCCGAACTGTTGCAAAAACTCAGAGCCTTTTTCCAGACCGCCACGCAAAACCTGTTGAAAAATACCGTGGGCGCTGAGTAGTTTGCGGCATTACCTGGCTTTTGGCAGGGGCGGATAATTTTTCGCCCTGCCCTTGCCCTGCTTTCGCTAAATGCCAGTAAAATGCGGGTTGATTTGAGACTTACTTTCAGGAGAGATCAAATGCTTCGGATCATACGTGGATGTATCGCGCTGGTTGCGGCCTGCCTTGCCCTTTCGGTTTACGCGCAGGATTTTGAGGCCACCAGACGTGCGGCAGAACAAGGGGATGCGGACGCGCAATTCAACCTTGGCTTGATGTACGACAATGGTCAAGGCGTAGCGCAAAACTATGCCGAGTCCGTCAAGTGGTATCAAAAGGCGGCGGGACAGGGAGACGCGCCGGCCCAGAATAACCTTGGCGCAATGTACGCCAGTGGTCAGGGCGTCGCGCAGAACGATGCCGAGGCCGTCAAGTGGTACAAACAGGCGGCGGAACAGGGACACGCGCCGGCTCAGAATAACCTGGGCACGATGTATGCCGATGGTCAGGGCATCGCGCAGAATGATGCCGAAGCCGCAAAGTGGTTTCAAAAGGCGGCGGAACAGGGATTGGCAAAGGCTCAATATAACCTTGCCGTGAGTTACGCCAATGGTCAGGGCGTCGCCAAAGATGAAGCCGAAGCCATCAAGTGGTACAAACAAGCTGCGGAACAGGGCGATTCGGGCGCGCAAAATAACCTGGGCGAGATGTACCGGGCAGGCCGTGGCGTAGCACAGAATGACGCCGAAGCCGTGAAATGGTATGCACAAGCAGCGGAACAGGGGCTTGCGACAGCGCAATATAACCTGGGCGTGCGGTACGCCAAAGGCCAGGGTATCGCCAAAAATGATGCCGAAGCCGTGAAGTGGTATCAAAAGGCGGCGGATCAGGGATTTTCGCGCGCCCAGAATAACCTTGGCTGGATGTACTCCAAGGGGCGAGGCTTGACCCAGGATGATGCCGAAGCCGTAAAATGGTTCCAAAAGGCGGCGGATCAGGGAGACGCAAGGGCGCAATACAACCTGGGCGTGAGGTATGCCAAAGGCCAGGGCATCGCCCAGAATGATGCCGAAGCCGTCAAGTGGTATCAAAAGGCAGCCGAGCAGGGACACGAAAGAGCGCAAAAGGCGCTTGCAGAACTGAAAAAGTAGGCTTTTGATGTGGGCGCGGCGCGG
>JAISSL010000078.1 GCA_031273145.1 Zoogloeaceae bacterium
CTTTCCTGCGGCCTGCGGGATGCCAACCCGAAACATGGACAATTTTGCATTGACCAGCAACTTTCCGCCGCCATGTTCGGCGATTTACAGCGCGGCCTTTTCTTTCGCGGCAAAACGCCGCTTCCTTTTGGAAGCGCGATTCGCCCGGTACGTGACCTGATTCATTATCTGATGACCGGGGAAATGCCATGCGGACATATGGATGCTGCGCGCCATTCATGATGGATGCAGGCGGAGCCTGTGTTCCTCCTGTATCTTGCAATTAAATATCTTATATTAGACAAAAGACGTTTTTTGTGGTGAAATGCGCCCCATGTCACACGCGCCTTCACATTCCTCCAGTTTCGTCATCCAGTCTGGTCTGGCCAGCAGACGCGCGAAAAACCCTGCTTTTCGCCCGCTCTACCAGCAGATCAAGGAGCTTATCCTGCGTTCTCTGGGCGCAGGCGATTGGCCGCCCGGCTCGATGATCCCCAGCGAAATTGACCTGGCGGCGCAATATGGCGTCAGTCAGGGCACCGTCCGAAAAGCCATTGACGAACTCGCGGCCGAAAATCTGCTGGTGCGCCTGCAAGGCAAGGGGACCTTCGTTGCGTCCCACAGCGACCCGAACGCGCCTTACCGCTTTCTGCGTCTGCGTCCCGATGATGGTCGCGCGCTGGAAAAGCGTAGCCAGGCACTTTCCTGCGCGGTCATTCCGGCGGATGAAACCGTGGCGAGCGCGTTTGCCATTCAGGCGGGCGATCCGGTCATCGCGGTAGAGCGGATTTTGTGCCTCAATAATGACGCGGCGGCATTCGACCAGATTTTTCTCGCCGCCGACAGCTTTGCCGGATTGACGCTGGAGATGCTGCGTCAGGAGCAACGCCCGTTTTACGGTATTCTGGAGGGGCGCTTCGGGGTGCGGATGATTCACGCCGAGGAAAAACTGCGCGCGATTACGGCGGATGCGCGGGTTGCCGAACGCCTTGCCCTGTCTAACGGAACCCCGATCCTATTGGTTGAGCGAACCGCCTACACCTACGGCGACAAGGTTGTGGAGTGGCGGCGCGGCTTCTATCGAACGGATCGTTATCATTACGCCAACGAACTGGGTTAACCTGAATATAATTCGACCTTTGTCAAAAACTTTTCACTGAGGATGATGCCCATGGCCGACACCTGCCAAACTTCTTCCAAGCCGCGCCCCAAATATCTGGGGCTGGCGGAAATCCTGTTCCAGATCAAGCTGCCCTTGCCGGGCAAGCTCTCCATTCTGCACCGCGTGAGTGGCGTGCTGCTGTTTCTGATGCTGGGGCCGCTCCTGTACTGCTTTCAGTTGAGCGTGACTTCCCCGGCGGATTTTCTCGCCTTCAAGAGTTTTGCGGCAAACCCGCTCGTCCGCCTGCTGCTGGCGGGATTGATCTGGGCTTACCTGCACCACCTCTGCGCGGGCATCCGCTTTTTGCTGCTGGACATCCATGTCGGCATTGACCTCGTTTCCGCGCGGCAGACGACGGTGATCGTATTCATCGTGAGCCTTGCCCTGACCGCGTTTCTGTGTTGGAGGATTCTGCTGTGATAAACCGTATCGTTGTCGGGGCGCACTATGGCCTGAAGGACTGGATCGCCCAACGCGCCACTGCCGTGGTCATGGCGCTCTACAGCCTGTACATCGCCTTTTTCCTGCTGCTGCTGCGCCCCAATTCCTTTGAAGCCTGGCGCGAGGTATTCAGTTCCGGGTTCGAGAAATTCGCCACCTTCCTGTTTGTGCTGTGCCTTTTCTATCATGCCTGGATTGGCGTCCGCGATCTGTGGATGGATTACATCAAGCCCGTTGGTCTGCGGCTAACCCTGCATGTCCTGACGATTTTGGTGCTTGTGGGTTACGCCGGCTGGATTGCCGGGATTCTCTGGAGGCTGTAAGTGAATATTTCCATTCTCAAATTCGACGCAGTGGTGGTCGGCGCGGGCGGCGCGGGACTTCGTTCCGCCATTCAGTTATCCGAAGCCGGCTTGAAAACTGCCGTTCTGTCCAAAGTGTTCCCGACCCGTTCGCATACCGTTGCGGCGCAGGGCGGGGTGGCCGCATCCCTTGGCAATTCCGAGGAAGACCACTGGCGCTGGCACATGTATGACACTGTGAAAGGCTCAGACTGGTTAGGAGACCAGGATGCCATCGAATACATGTGCAAGAAGGCGGTGGAAGTGGTGGTTGACCTTGAGCATTACGGAATGCCGTTCGACCGCGTTGACAGTGGCAAGATTTATCAACGCCCGTTTGGCGGGCACATGTCCAACTTCGGCGAAAAGCCGGTGCGCCGTTCCTGCGCCGCCGCCGACCGTACTGGACACGCCATGCTGCACGCCATGTATCAGCGTAACGTCAAGGCCAATACCCAGTTCTTCGTGGAATGGATGGCGCTTGACCTGATTCGGGATAGCGAAGGCGCAATCGTCGGCATCTCCGCGCTGGAAATGGAAACCGGCAATCTCGCCATTTTCCATGCTCGCGCCGTTATTTTTGCGACGGGCGGCTCAGGGCGGATTTTCGCCTCTTCCACCAACGCCTTCATCAATACCGGCGACGGCTTGGGGATGGCGGCGCGCGCCGGAATTCCGCTAGAAGATATGGAGTTCTGGCAATTCCATCCGACCGGCGTTGCAGGCGCGGGCGTGCTGATTACCGAAGGGGTGCGCGGCGAAGGCGGCATTCTGCGGAATGCCGACAAGGAACGCTTCAT
>JAISSL010000088.1 GCA_031273145.1 Zoogloeaceae bacterium
AAGCGATGCGGAAGAGAAGGGCGTAGCCGATTTGTCCGGCCGCGCCGGTGACTGCGACACGCAAGGGGGATTGGGACATAGAAGGTTCTCCTGTAAGGGTGAGGGTTGGAAAAGGAATCCAAAACCACGATGCGCCGGATGCAGCCTGATTCAAGGCAAAAACGCCAACAGGTCACGCCGGACAATGTGGAAAGTGTGCATGGTAGGGGGATGGCGCATGGGTGTCAATCTGTAATTATATATCTTATACAAGAGAAGCGCGAACGCTAGCTAGACCGGGCGCTTCAAAACGACGATCTATCTCAGATGATTTCCTTTAAGCGAAAGCATCAAGGTCAGCGGATGTATGGGCGAAGCGCGAAAGCCGTAGTGTTCATAAAACTGCTTTGCGCGCTCATTCAACGCATGAACAAGCAAAGCGCGTACTCCGGCGTGTTCCGCGACGGATTGCACACGCGCTACCGCATCCCGAAGCAAGGCAGCGCCGAGCTTGATGCCTTGAACCCGAACGTCCACCGCAAGCCTTGCGAGTACCATCACCGGCATCGGATCAGGCATATTGCGCCGAATGGCACTGGTAGCGTCCGTGCGCGCGATGGCTCCCGCCGCCAAAGCGTAATATCCAAGCACACACTGGGCAGCATCCGCCACCACAAATACGCGACTGGCTCCGCTCAGATGGTTGGTCAATGCTCGCCGTTTCAGCCAGTCGTTTAACGTAGATTCGCCGCAGTTGAATTCGTCAAGTATATGCGACGCGGCGAGCGGCTGCGGTAGCGCAAGCTGGATTTTCACGTCCCGGACTTGTTCCACGGAGCCTTGATAGCCATCAGGCGTTCAAGGCCGGGATTAGCGACTTGTGGCGTATCGAGCAGCGCAGTAAACTGGCTGAATCTTTCCGCATCCAGACTGAAAAAGACCTGATCCAGCACAATCGCTTGCGCGCGCTCACACGCAGCTTCCAGCATGAAGTCTGAACGATTCTTGCCCAACAGATAAGCGGCATGGTCAATCAGGTCGCGCTGTTCTGGCAACGCGCGCAAGTTGATGGAAGCATCACGCATAGAGTTTCTCCCAATGTACACACAACAGATACACATGCTAGATTGACATGTCGCAGTTGTCAACTTTGATGAGCGATGCTTTTATAAATGATGAAAACAGTACCCATTCCGTCATTCCCGCGAAGGCGGGAATCCAGACCTGTAACGGGACGCAGGTTGCGTCCCCTACGAGTTGTTCAATGCGCGTCCGCTGAATTTGTCCGTAGGGGCGGCAACCTGCCGCCCGCAAAACTCCGTCATTCCCGCAAAAGCACTGCGACGAAGAAGCCATTGCCCTGTGGGACAAACTCACCTCAACCATTCGGGTAAGGCCGGTAAATTGACCCCGCCAACCTATGTGGGCTGTGGCCGCGAACTATTTTAGCCGCTCGAACTTCCAGCCCTTGCCGTCTTTTTTGACCATGCCAATGGCGTTGGCAAAGGGAAAGTGGATTCCGGCGATGGGCGTTTTTTCCTTTGCCGCGAGCGCAAAAATGCGTTTGCGGGTAAGGACGGCCTGGGGCGGATCCATGTCGTAGGTGGGGCATTCGTCGGGCAGGGGGAATTGCAGGGACATCGCGTGCAGGAGGTCGCCTACGATAAGCAGACTTTTTCCGCCCTCCGTGAGCCGGTACACCGTATGCCCCGGCGTGTGACCAATGGCTTCCAGCGCGGTTACGCCCGGCAGTACCTCATCGCCAAATTCAAAGGCAGGCACGGTGTCGCCTTTATAGGCCGCGACTACGGCCTTGACCTTGGCTGCGTTGGCGTTGGCGGGGTCTTGTTCGGCGCGGCTCAACCACGAGTCAATTTCGGCTCTTGAGACCCGCAGAGTGGCCTTGGGAAACACGCGCGACTCATCTTTACGCAGCAGGCCGCCAATGTGATCCATGTGCATATGGGTGAGCAGGATGTAATCCACGTCTTCCGGCTGAATGCCCAGACTGGCAAGCGTTGCGAGCAACTTCCCCGGCGACTGGAAGAGGGTTCCGGTGCCCGCATCGAACAGCGCAATCTTGCCCTGCATCCGCAGTAAAAAGACGTTGATGCCCGCCTCGGCCTTGCCGTCCTTGAAATATTTCGCGCGTTCTGCTTCCGAAGCCGGACCGCTGAAGATGGAGATCGGCATTTCGCCGGGTAAATCCTGAATGACCGTGACGGACATAGCGCCCGCCTTCCAGATTTCGCGGCTCAAGGTTTCCTGCGCGAAAGCAGGGGACGAGACCAGCATACAGGCAAAGAACCACGCGGCAGCGCGTGACAGAAGGGAATGAAAAAGAGACATGGCGAATTTCTCCAATCGAATAAGACATCCGGGCAGGATGCCGGATTATACCGTTGCAAGAGCGCAAAGCCTGCATTCTATGACACATCGCTTTGCGCGTCGACCGCAAGACAAAACTATAATACAAGGGGCGGCGGATGCCGTCTGCAAGACATGCCGCCCGTGTCATGCTCCGTCATTCCCGCGAAGGCGGGAATCCAGGGTTTTGCGGGCGGCAGATTGCCGCCCCTACGGACAGTTTATGTGCGCTTCGCATTGAACCCCTTGTAGGGGACGCAACCTGCGTCCCGTTACAGGTCTGAATTCCCGCCTACGCAGGAATAACGAAGGGGAAGCGAAACGCTTTCTTTTCTGGACGCAACAAAATATTGACCCTGCCCAAAGGGGCGGCAGAGGATAAACAATGTGCATGATTGACCAAAAACGACTATGACGCGCTGGTTACTTTTTTTTCGACCGGGGGATGTCCTCTTTGTGCTGCTTGCCGCTTTGGGCGTGGCTGCCAGTTTTCCGCTGCTCTGGCGAAGCGGGGTGGGAGAGCGGGCGGTTATCCGGGTAGAAGGCGAGATTTTCCGGGAAGTCCTGCTGGATCGGGCGATGACCATCGTCGTGCCAGGCGCGTTGGGCGAAACTAGAATCGAAATCGAAAAGGGACGCGCGCGGGTTGCCGCCGATCCGGGACTGCGCCAGTATTGCGTGCGGCAGGGCTGGCTTTCCCGCGCGGGCGCGATTGCCATTTGCGCGCCCAATCGCGTAAGCCTTTCCATTGTTGGCGCACATGAAACCTATGACACGCTCAACTATTGACCCCCCCGTGCCAGTCGCTCCTTCCGCGACGGTGAAACTCGTCGTCACCCCGCATGACCGACGGATTGCCCGCCTTGCCGCCGCCGCCGTTGGTCTTTCCATCATTGACGCGGCGATTCCCATGCCGCTGCCTGGCATCAAACCCGGACTGGCGAACATCATTGCGCTGTTGGCGCTGGAATATTACGGCTGGCGGGTTGCCGTCTGGGTAAGTTTATTGCGGGTTGTTGCGAGCGCATTGGTGCTGGGACAATTTCTTGCGCCCGGATTTTTCCTGAGCCTTGCCGGAGCCGTTGCCAGCCTGCTGGTCTTGGGCATTGTTTATCGGTTGCCCCGCCGCTGGTTCGGGCTGGTGAGCTGGAGCCTTGCCGCCAGCTTCGCGCACATTGCGGGACAGATTTTACTGGCGCGGCTCTGGCTGGTTCCGCACGATGGCATTTTCCGGCTCATCCCGCTGTTTGCCCTGGCCGCGCTCGTTTTCGGCATCCTGAATGGCCTTGTTGCGGCGAACATCCACGCCGGGATGAACGGACAACCCCAATCTGCCGATTCCGTATAGAAGGCGCGACTGCCAGACGAGATTTATTTAACATTAGCGATTGACATAATAACCACTTGTCTTGAAAATCGCTATTTCTTTTTCGGAATAGCGGCATGAACCTGCAAGCGCACTGGCATAGTGGACGGAGCCGCACAGAACGGAGGCGCATATGTCCGCAACGATGACCTGGTACGGAGTGGATTTGCGGTGGGCGTATACCGATCTGCGCGTGAGCATCCAGCGGCGGACGGGATGCGTGCATCGCGCGGATGATGTATTGCACGATTCGCTGCTCCGGTTCGCCCTGACCACGACGCGCGAACTGATTGAACAACCCCATGCCTATCTGCGGTCGGTGGTTGGGACGGTGCTGACCGACCGTTACCGCGACGAGGCTCGCTATGTATCCTTGCCGGATGACGAAGATTGGGCTGAAGAGGGTATTCCTTACGGCCTTGCCCCATCCGCTGAACGGGTCGCGCTGTTGCGCGCCTGTCTGGAGGTCGTTCAGCGCGTGCTTGACCGGCTGCCGACACGGCGACGCGAGGTTTTCTGGCTGTTTCGCATTGACGGGTTGAGTTGCCGGGAAATTGCCGGGCGTCTTGGGCTTTCCGTTCGCACTGTGGAAAACCACGTCATGCGGGTGATGGTCGAATTACGCAGTGCCGAGGAGCTGATGATTTGAACGGAGTACGCGAGGAAGCGGCGCGCTGGTTCGCCCGTATGCGCGACGCCGAAGCCGACGATCCAGAGCGCAGCCGTTTTGAAGCCTGGCTCATGAGCGACCCGGCACATGCGCGTGAATATTCGGCTTTTGAGGAATTCTGGCAACGTCTGGATAAGCCGCAGGGTTGGGAGAAGGTCGACCTGGGGATGGATCGCAAGCGGGAACAGCGCAGACGCCTGTTGAAGAAGGGTCTGGGCATTGCCCTGTTGGGCATGGCGGGCGGCGAGGCCATCTGGTGGCAGTGGCGTCATGCAGCCGTCTGGGAAATTGCCCTGCAAAGCGAGATCGGTCAAGCCCGACGGGAAATTCTCGATGATGGCAGCCAATTGACCCTTGGCGCGGCCAGCGCGGCTCAAGTCAGCTACAGCCGAGCCGAGCGCCGCATCGCGCTCCAGCAGGGCGAAGCCGCGTTCGATGTGGTACGCGATGTCGAATACCCTTTTATCGTCGAGGCGGGCGATCTTCGGGTCAATGTGCTGGGAACCCGTTTTGCCGTCACCCGGCTGGTCGACCGTACCCGAATCAGCGTTGAGCATGGGCGCGTCCAGATTGAGACGGATCCATTCTGGCGGCGTCAGCGCATTCTGTTGCAGGATGGCGAAGTGGCCGAACTCGCCTGGTCGCCCCACGCCGAAGCCCGGCTTGCCCGGGTCCGGCACAGCGCGGCTGGCGCGTTTGCCTTCGAGCGTGGATTCATTGATTTGCAAAATGCGAACCTTGCCGAAATTGCCGCCACCTTTTCGCGCTATCGTCAGATGCCGGTTGTGCTGGCGGGTTCTGCCAGAAGCGAATCGCGCGTGACCGCCTCGGTCAACGCAGCGGACATCGAGAATTTTTTGCGCTTGCTGCCCAAAATGGCTTCTGTCGACGTGCGCTTCGAGGCCGATGGGACGGTTGTCTTATATCGGTATTGATCAAAATCCGCATGAATAGCGGCTTTGTAGGATCATCTATAGGTCTTTTTCCCATGAAAAAAACCGCCAGATAAGGCGGTTTGCGGTAAACTCCCTTCCGGGCGCACCTAGTTGCGCCTGTGGGTGGCGCGGCTAGGTGAATCTTCGCCCGGAAGGGAGGTGGTTCATTTTGAAGCCAACTTCACCCAAAAGTCGTTGGCAACGAGCCATCAGGATAGCCCGTGCGGTTATTGTAGTGGCAATCTTGCTCTATAGCAAGCGTTGTTTATAAACTGCTCCGGCAGCCATGTTGTACCCGCCCTGCCCCAACGAGCGGGGCGGCCTTGCAAACGCCATCCTCGTACCCCATCATCCTCTTCATTCCTGCCTAGGCGGGCATTCAGTGCTTTTGCGTTTCCCCACTCGTCATTCCCGCGTAGGCGGGAATCCAGACCTGTAACGGGACAGAGGTTGCGTTCCCTACAAATGTTTCAATGCGAAGTGCCCATAACTGTCCGTAAGGGCGGCAGGCGCGAGACTTCTGAGGACAGGGAAAATCATGTCAAGCGCAGGCGTGTTCTGGCGTCACGACGAGGCGCAGGCCAAGCGCATGGATCACCTTGAGCAAGGTATCGGCAGAAGGAATGCGGTCACCGGAAAGCCCTTTATACAGGCTTTCACGGGAGAGTCCGGTATCTTTGGCAAGTTGAGTCATGCCACGGGCGCGCGCCACGTCGCCCAGCGCCGCTGCCAGCAAAACGGGATCGTTCTCTTCCAGCACGATGGTGAGGTATTCGGCGATGGCGTCTTCGCTGTCCAGATGCTCCGTTATATCGAAGCGTTTCAGGTCGGCAATTTTAATTTTCCTGGTCATGTTTGAAATCTCCAATCTCCAATTTTTCGGCAAGCGCGATGGCGTGGGCGATGTCAGCCTTTTGCGTGGATTTGTCGCCGCCGCCCAGCATAACGATCAGCGCCTCGCCGCGCCATGTGTAGTACATGCGGAAGCCAGGGCCGAAGAATTCGCGCATTTCCCACACATCGGAACCAACGGGCTTGATGTCGCCCAGATTGCCAAGTTCCGCCTTACGCAGGCGCGTGGCAAGCCTTGTGCGGGTAGTGCGGTCTTTCAGGCTGTCAAGCCATTGTTCAAATTCCGGCAGTTGGAATACGGTGTTCATGGTTTGATTGTAGCCAGAAGGCTACGGACGATCAAGCCAGAAAAAGCGGTTTTCGGAAAAATTAGGGATTTACATATTTGAGTAGTTTGGGGTGTTGTTCCGTCAACGGGTCAGAAAGCTGGATTTTTTCTTTTTTTGACTGGAACCTCATCATGTCCTCCTTGCGCCTTTGTTTTCGTGCCGTTGCGGCTGCCGTATTTTTTCTGGCGGTCACGTTTGCCCATGCCGCGCCGCTGGACATTGATCTGCCCGCCCAGGCTCTGACGACTTCCATTCAGCAACTTTCTCTCCAGTCGGGGCTTTCCATCGGGGGCGACGCTTCGTTGCTCGAAGGCAGGACTGCGCCTGCGGTCAAAGGCAACATGGAACCAGCGGATGCCTTGCGGCAACTGTTGCAAGGTAGCGGACTGAGCGTGAGCTTTGAGGGGAACCAGGCCATCATCGGTTCTCCTACGCCGGTGCTGGTAATCAAGGGCGCGCGGGATGGTTCTGCGGAAGCGGGCTATGCGGTCAAGGAAGTCAAAAACTTCGGTTTTTGGGGGGATCGTCCGCAAAAGGACATGCCTTACACCACCTTCATCCTTTCCGAAGAGCTGATGGAAAACACGATGGCCGTTGACCCGGAAGGCGTCTCACGCCTGAATCCCTTTACTTTCACCCGCATTGCAAACTTTTACTTTAACCAGAGCTATATGAATACCCGTGGATATGACAACGGCGCAATTTATATTGAAGGTATCCGGGTATCCAACCTGAGCGGAAATTGGCATGAAGATAAAAGCAACGTGGAAATAAAGACCGGCGCTTCCGGCTTTCTCTATGGCATGGGGGGAACCGGCGGTATAATTAACTACAGCCTGAAACGCCCGACCCGTGAATACACAAATAAGGTCAACCTCATGGGGCGCTCCCTGGGGACTGGCTATGTGCACGCCGATGTGGGCGGACCTATACCTTTTGTCGGCGGGTTTCGCCTCAATGTTGCCTATCAGGATGGCGAAACCAACGTCGAGGATGTAGAAGATCGCAAGAAGTTTGTTTCCTCGACTTTTGATTTCAGACCTATCAACGACCTGACGTTTTTGACGAACATTTCCTACGGCGAAAGGAAAATGTCCAACTACCAGGGCGGGTTTGGGACGACTACCCTCGGCTGGATGCCCAAGCACGTCCCCTCTGGCCGTCATATGTGGGGGCCTGATGGACGGTATCGGGAATGGGAAACCTGGAATGCGCTTCAGGGCATGGACTGGAAGGTTACTGACTGGTTTTCTCTTCGCGCGGGCTACAACTACAAACGTGAAGAGACCGAATCGCTAAATGCTGGCGATTTAAACTTTTTGCTCGATGGCAACGGCAATCTTTCCGGTATGCGGCTCAATTCACGGACAGCCGGCGCGGGCGGTCGCGAAGCTCACGGTTACGGGATTTACGCCACCTTCAAAGTGGATACCTTCGCTGTCAAGAATACGTTTACCCTGGGCAGCAACGGTTACTCGGATACTGTCAAAACCGGCCTTTTCATCAACCCAGCCAACGGCACCCTCACTACCGGAGCCAGTGATAATACCGTTTTTCTGTATGACCTGTGGGACTGGCGCAGCGTCAGGAATACCCGTATGCCCGATTTGATGCAGTATTTTACCGGGCGGCGCGTCAAAACCGGCAAGCAAGAGAATTACAATTTTCTCTTCGGCGACGAAATCACTTTTATGGAACGGTTCACAATATTTGCGGGCATTAACCGCTCCAAGGTTAAAACCGAAAATATCAACGCGACTACGCGGGCGGTATCCGGGGAATACGATGAATTCGCCTGGACGCCCACGTTTTCTCTCCTTTACAAACTCCAGCCCCAGACCACTGTTTACGCCACTTACATTGAGGCTTTGGATCCAGGGCAGACGGTCGGTGCCACGTATGCAAACGCCGGGGAAGTCCTGATGCCCTACCGAAGCGAGCAGTATGAAACGGGCGTGAAACATGAAACTTCCCACGGCGCACTGCTTTCTCTGGCGTTGTTCCACCTTGATAAAGCCTCTCAGTATTCCACCACCGGCAATATTTACGGAACTCTGGTACAGGACGGTCACACCGTGAGCCGGGGCGTGGAAGCCAGCGCACAAGGCCGCGTTCTGGAAGGGTTAACCCTGATGAGCGGTTTTACCTATCTGGATACCGAAATCACCAAAACCCAACGCCCCACCAAGGGCAAAGAAATGGCGCAACTGCCCCGATTCATGGGCAAACTCTATGCCGAGTGGGACGTTCCCTTTGTAAAAAAAGGGCTGGTGCTCATCGGCGGGGGTTCTTACAACGGCAAGTCATGGCTCGACAACATGAATACCGAGCGCCTCTCCCATAATTATGCGGTTGATTTGGGGGCGCGTTACAAACCTGACGCGGACACCACGTTTCGTTTAATGGTCACCAATGTGACCAATGAAGCGCGATGGATTACCTTCTACCCGCAAGCCCCACGAGCCTTGATGATGTCCGCTTCGTTCGGGTTTTAAGCCTTCCGTCACCTAGAACATTTTTGATTCATGTGCGAACAATTACCCTCTCCCCCGCCCCCTCTCCCGCAAGCGGGAGAGGGGAGATAGTGTGCGCGGACAACAGTGAGCATCCCCTCTCCCACTTGTGGGAGAGGGTGGCGCGAAGCGCCGGGAGAGGGCAAGCAAGCGCAAAATGTGCCTATCTGAATCAAAACCGCTCTAAGGAGTGGAAGGCAAGGAAAAAGGCGACGTGAAGCACCATCGCCTGATTGTTCTGGCAAAGGCGGCCTGGCGTATCGGCGTCCTCTGGTTTCGTTCAGAGGAGCGCCGCAAGGCGTGGGCGTTGCTGACCGGAGTGGCCGCGTTCAACTTTGCCAGCGTCGGCATGGCAGTGGCGTTGAGCTACTGGAACGCGGCGCTGTTCAACGCCCTCGGCGCGAAGGATTGGGATGCCTTCGTTTTCCAGCTTGTCGCCTACAGCGGCATTGCCGTTGCCTTTATCCTTCATGCCATCGGCAGCCTCACCTTGAACAAATGGCTCATCATCCACTGGCGGCGTTGGCTCACCGACCGCTATCTCGATCCCTGGCTCACGGATGGCGCGCATTACCGGGTGCGACTTTTCGGCCAGCAACCGGACAATCCCGATCAACGCATTGCCGAAGATGTGAACCTCTATATCACCCATGCCATCTCGAACGGCCTTGGCTTTCTGACCACGCTGGTCGCGCTGGCCTCCTTCGGCACCATTCTGGCAAACATTCCTGCGGACGCGCCCCTCAACTTCATGGGCGTTGCCGTTGCATTGCCCTTGCTGCTGGTGACGACCTCCATTCTCTATGCCGCCATCGGCACCTGGGTGACGCATCTCATCGGTCGCCCCCTGATCGGGCTTGACGCCGCGCAGCAGAAGGCGGAAGCCGATTTCCGCTTCTCTCTGGCGCGGCTGCGCGAAAATACCGAAGAAGTGGCGTTTATTAAGGGAGAACCCGCAGAGCGCGCAGGACTTGACCAACGCTTCTCTTTCATCGTGGCAAACTGGTACGCGCTTCTGTCGCGGCAGCGGCGACTGGTGTTGTTCCAGACCACCTTCAACCAAATCGCGTTTCTTTTTCCCTATCTGATAACCGCGCCCCTCTACTTTTCCGGCGCAATGCTCCTCGGCAATTTGACGCAGGTCGCAGGCGCGTTCAACCGCATCCGCTTCGACTTCTATTTTCTGGCTCGCAGCTACGCCAGTCTCGCCTATTGGGGTTCAGTCATCGAGCGACTGCTGGGCTTCGAGGAGGCGCTTCGCGCCATACAGAAATATACGGGCAGCCGGATTGAGTACACAGCGCACGATGATTGCGGTTTGGCGCTGGTCGCAAGCAATCTTGTCGCGCGATTGCCGGATGGCGTTGCCATCGCCTCTGCCGCCAACTTCGCCTTGGCTCCCGGCGAGCGCGTGCTGCTCATCGGTTCCTCCGGCAGTGGCAAAACCAGCCTGATTCGGGCGCTGGCTGGAATATCTCCCCTCGGCGAAGGTCGCGTCAGCATAAAGCGGGAAACGCGCCTGATGGCTCTGCCGCAACGCGGCTATCTGCCGCTCGGCGCTCTGCGCGACGCGCTCGCCTATCCCAGCCTTGCCGATGCCTTCTCCGACGAGCTACTGCGCGATACGCTCAGGGCAGTAGGTCTGCCAGAGCTTGCCGACCGGCTCGACGACGACATCGTATCCGCCGCCGCGCTTTCCGGCGGGGAGCGGCAGCGCATCGCCTTTGCGCGGGTTCTGCTGCATCGCCCCGACATCCTGTTGCTCGACGAGGCAACTTCGGCACTGGAAGAAGAATCTGAAACTGCGCTCTATCGCCTGCTCGCCGAACGTCTGCCCGATACGGCAGTCTTGAGCGCGGGACATCGCGCCTCGCTCGCCGCCCTGCATTCCCGTACCGTACACCTCGCCGCCGACAAAAGCGGCGGGGCGCGGCTTGTTGAACACGAGTCTCGTATAACTCAAAAATCCACCCAACCCACCGAAAGGACTTCCCTATCATGAACCTGCCACAACTACTTTCTACCTCTGCGCCCGCCGAACTGTCGCCAACCCAGGCCGCCACGCTCGAACAACTGCGCGAAACCATCCGCATCGTTCCTGTAACCGTACTCATCGGCGGCGTTGGAGTCGGCAAGACCACACTGCTCAACCGATTGGCCGGAGAGTTCGGCGGCATCCGCATCTCCTGCCGCGACGTGCTGCAAGCCTCGGAAGGGGCGAACCATCCTTCGTATGAAGAAACGCTGCACAGGCTGGTGGATGCCGCGCTCGACAAGGCCAATGTAGTCTTTGCGGATGATTTCGACCTGTTTTGCCAAACAAACAAGTTTGGAATGGCCTATCCACGCCCGTATTATCTGAACACGACATTACAGGCGCTCCTTGAAACCACCCGCGCCAAGGGCAAACGACTGGTGTTTACGGCAACCGACCGCTCCAAACTGCTGCCCCAGCTCGACGGACGCGCGGTATTCCTGCCCTTTGGCGCACTGACGACGGAGGACTACCGATTCTTTCTCGAACAAAACCTCGGCGCGGAACGCGCCGCACGGCTCGACGCCAAACGCATCTTCAGTTTCGCGGCCAAACTCTCGGTCTATCAACTCAATGAAGTCTGCGCCCTTATCCGCGACAATAACGCTGCCGATGACCAGACGGTACTCAATCTGCTTGATACGCGCATGTTGAGCAGCAACGTCTCGCTCGGCGAAGTCGCCAAGGTGGATTTTTCCAGCTTGAAAGGTTTTGAGGAAATTGCCGAAAAATTGCAGACTTACATCGTCAACCCGATGATGTTCGATTCCCGCTTCGCCGATCTCGACCTCAAGCCGAAAAAGGGCATTCTCCTCTACGGTCCGCCCGGAACCGGCAAAACCAGCGTGGGTCGCGCTTTGGCGCACCGCATGAAAGGCAAGTTCTTCATGATTGACGGCACAATCTTCAGCGAATCGGCAGACTCGTTCTACCCGAAAGTACGCGCCGTGTTCGATCAGGCCAAGCTCACCACGCCATCGGTCATCTTCATTGACGACGCCGACGTGTTGATGCAAAGCGAACGGCTGCACGGCCTCAACCGCTATCTGCTCACGATGCTCGACGGACTGGAAACGGAAACCGCCGGCAAGATCGCGGTAATCCTGACGGCAATGGACCCCAACCAGATGCCGGCGGCACTCCTGCGCGCCGGTCGTGTCGAACTGTGGCTGGAAACCAAATTACCCGACGCCCGCGCCCGTCAGGAAATCCTCGACAGCAACCTCGCCAAGCTGCCGGAAAAACTCGGCCCCTACGACGCAGAGCGCGTCAAGGCATTGACGGAAGGCTTCAACGCCGCCGACATTGACCGTATCGTGGCCGATGTCAAGGCACTCTACGCCGCCGACATCATCCGCGAAATAGCGCCCGCAACGCTCGATACCTACTTTGAACGCGCTGCGGCAGAAATCCGCCGTACCAAGGAATTGATCGCTTCGGCTCATGCGGGCACGCTCGAAACCACCGAACCACTCGGCAATTTCTACGGAACAAAATTGCGAAAAGGAACCGATCAGCCTCAATAATCCCGTTGCGTCAGATGACGTTTGAGCGCAACACGGGCGGCAGGTCTTGCAGACGGCCGGTCTTGCAGATGGCAGGTCTTGCGGGCGGCAGATTGCCGCCCCTACGGACAAATTCAGTGGACGCGCATTGAACAACTCGTAGGGGACGCAACCTGCGTCCCGTTACAGGTCTGGATTCCCGCCTACGCGGGAATGACGGATGGGGAGACGCACATGCACTGAATTCCTGCCCTCTTCCCACCTTCGCGGGAATAACAAAAAGAGATTTGAAACATTGGGCGGAGCGGGATAAAACAGAACTATTCGTTCATGTTCCCATGCCGTTGCCAAAATACCGAAGGCGTTATGATCGGATAGAGAGCATCCATCGCCAGCAAATCCTTGTCGCCTGTAATCAGATAGCTTGCGCCAGAGGCTCGCAGCGTCGCCAGCACAGGCTCGTCGCAAATGTCGCGCAAACCGGCTGCCGGAATGTTCTCAGGCGTCACAATATCAGCCAGAATCACAAGACTATCAAGCAGCATGTGAATCTCGGCAGAAGAAAAAGGCTTTCTGGAAAGCCGGGGCAAAACCCGCGCGGTTTCATCCAGAATGAAGCGGGAAAGCACAACCCGTAACCGCCCCTGTCGCCAGGCGCCAACGATATGACCGGGAATGCTCTCAGGATAAGCAAGGCCAGATACCAGTACATTGGTATCCAGCACCACAGAAAGTGCCGTCATCGCCTGCCACGTTCGCCAGCAACCAGCGCGTCAATTTCCGCCATGCCCTCTTCGGGCGGCACATCTCCATAAGCAGTCGCAATGCGCTCGCTCAGATCATCAAACAGTGTATTCATGCGGCGGATGCGTTCAAACAAACCCGTATCCACCAGCACAGCCACAGACTTTCCATCCTTGCGAATAACGATGTTATCCTTTGCATACTGCACCCGGTTCAACATTTCACCAAGGTTCTGCCGAAAAGCGACAGCATTGACTTCGGTAATCATAGTGTCCACCCATAATCATGGCGATTGATACGGTCATTATAGGGCAATTTCTGTTTAGAGCGGTTTTTGTTTAGCACGACACGGGCGGCATCCGCCGCCCCTACGGACAGTTTATGCGCGCTTCGCTTTGAAACCCTTGTAGGGGACGCAACCTGCGTCCCGCCAAAAATCTTGCAGATGGCAAGGAACTGACGCGAAAGTGTTCGCGACTGAATCGAAAACGCTATAGCTCATTTTTTCCTGGCGCGTTCAGTAGCAAGGCAGGCGCCCGCAAACCATCCGCAGTACCCATGATTTTTAATTCGCTGTCTGCGCGACCGCCGGTTGCAGGGCCTGCGAGACCATCTTTCGCCGCAGGAAGGCGATTTGGGTTTGCAGCGGCAATGATTTGGGGCAGACATCATGGCAGGCAAGGAGCGACATGCAGCCGAATACGCCGGAATCATCGCCGATCAGCTCGTAATAGTCGCCATCCGTGCGGGTATCGCGGGGGTCAAGGCGAAAACGGGCAATCTTGCCAAAGCCGACCGCGCCTACAAAATCCTGCCGCATCTGCGCCGTTCCGCAGGCCGCAACGCAGCAACCGCATTCGATGCAGCGATCCATCTCATAGACGGCTTCGGCTTCTTCCGGCTCCATCTTCTCCTCAATCCGGCGAAGGTCAGGCAGTTCTTCCCGTGCGTGCAGCCAGGTTTGCAGGCGTTCGCTCATGCCGCGCATCCATTTGCCGGTATTGACCGATAAATCGCCAATCAGCTCAAAGAAAGGCAGCGGCGCGAGAACGACCGTATCCGGCAGTTCGTTCACAAGAGTGCGGCAGGCAAGGCGGGGACGACCATTGACCATCATCGCGCAACTGCCGCAAATCCCGGCGCGACAGACAAAATCGAATTGCAGGGTCGCGTCCTGATGTTCGCGGATTTCGTTCAAGGCGATAAAGAGCGTCATGCCATCGGCCTTGTCCAGCGTGTAGCTTTGCAGGCGCGGCCTGGATGCGGCATTCTGCGGGTTGTAGCGCAGAATTTGCAGGGTAATCGGGCGGCTCATGGGTTATTCTCCAAAGGTTCGTCCAATCGCTCGTTCCTGCCCCGCAAACTTTCGGGCAGATGGTCGGCGTAGGGCATCAAGGCTTCCTGCAACGCAAAACGGTCGCCGCCTTCCGTCTGGACGCGATTCCTGACCCGCTCAATCTCGGATTGACGCGCCGGAGTATCCGGGTGGTTGATGTAGTCCTTCGCGCCATAGCCGCGCCAGCCCGGCGGCAGTTCCATCCGTTTGACATCCAGCGGCTCGTATTCAAGGCGCGGCAAGGTGGCATCCCGATCGTCCGGCCAGAAAGCCAGGGTGCGCTTCAACCACGCCTCATCATTTCTCTGCGGAAAATCTTCGCGGAAGTGCGCGCCCCGGCTTTCAGTGCGTTGCAGAGCGCCATGCGCGATAGTGACGGCGAGTTTCAACATCCGCCGGACGCGATAGGCCGCCACCAGTTCCGGGTTGCTGCCGCTGTGCTTGCCGGAAATTCCGATGTCGCGGCTTTTCTGGAGCAGGCGTTGGAGTTGGGATACGCCTTCCTGAAGGTCATCGTGGCTGCGGAAAATTCCGACGCAACGGGTCATCACCTCCTGCATTTCCGTGCACAGGCGAAAGGCGTTTTCCTTGCCGGGATGATGCAGCAAGGTGTTTAGCGCGGCGCTTTCCCGCTGCACAAATTCTTCCGCGAGCTTGATCGGTTGTGCGACAGTATTAGCGGAATCGTCGCAAAAATCGGCCATGAATTCGCCGACAATCATGCCCGCAACCACGGTTTCCGCCACGGAATTGCCGCCTAAGCGGTTAAAGCCGTGCAAATCCCAACAGGCGGCTTCGCCCGCCGCGAACAAGCCGGTGAGCCAGGGCGATTGCCCGGTCGGGTTGGTTCGCACGCCGCCCATCGTGTAATGCTGCGCCGGGCGCACGGGAATCCAGTGCCTTGCAGGGTCTATGCCCAAAAACGTCTCGCAGATTTCCTTTACTTCGCGCAGGTTGTGTTCGATGTGGTGCTTGCCGAGCAGGGTAATGTCGAGCCAGAGATGTTCGCCAAAGCGCGAAGGAATTCCCTTGCCCTTGCGGATGTGTTCCTCCATCCGGCGGGAAACCACGTCGCGCGAGGCGAGTTCCTTCTTTTCCGGCTCGTAATCCGGCATGAAACGATGTCCATCCACGTCGCGCAGCAGGCCGCCATCGCCCCGGCATCCTTCGGTCACGAGAATCCCCGCCGGGAAAATGCCGGTCGGATGAAACTGTACCGCTTCCATGTTGCCAAGCGGCGCGATGCCGGTTTCCAAGGCCAGCGCGTGTCCCATGCCTTCGCAGATGACCGCGTTGGTGGTGACGCGATAAAGCCTGCCCGCGCCGCCCGTGGCAATGAGCGTTGCCTTTGCCATGCAGGCAAAGATTTCGCCGCTGATGAGATCGCGCACGACCGCGCCATAGCAGCGTTCGCCATCGTGAATCAGGGCAAGCGCCTCGGTACGCTCCAATACTTCGATTTCATGTTTGATGACCTGATCGCTCACGGTAAACAGCATGGCGTGCCCGGTTCCATCCGACACATGGCAGGTGCGCCATTTTTTCGTCCCGCCAAAATCGCGCTGCGCGATTAAGCCATGCGCTTCGGTGCGTTCGGTAAGCGTAACCTTTTCGCCATTGATGACGACGTTGTGGTCGCCGCGTCTAACCCGGCTCCAGGGCGTCCCCCAGGCCGCGAGTTCGCGTACCGCCTTGGGCGCGGTGTTCACAAACATCCGCGCGACGATTTGATCCGCGCCCCAGTCGCTGCCGCGCACGGTATCTTCAAAGTGGACATCTTCGCAATCGCCCTGTCCGCGAATCACGTTGGCAAGCGAAGCCTGCATCCCGCCCTGTGCCGCTGCCGAATGGGAACGCTTGGGCGGAACCAGGGAAAGCGCCAGGACGCGATGGCCGCGCCGTTTTGCCCCGATAGCCGCCCGCAAGCCGGCCAATCCGCCGCCTACGACCAGCACGTCGGTCATGAGGGTTTTCATGACGCTTCCTTCCCGAAAGTTGCCTCTACTGGATAGAGACCGGAAAAATCCTTTGCCGGCGCAAAAGGCAGGAGCCAACCGGGCAGGGTTTCCGGGGTATAGCGCTCGCCGTACTGGAAACGATGTTCATAGCCGATTTTCATGTACGCGCCCAGGGTAGCCAGCCCCAGAATCAGGAAAAACGCGGTCAATCCCCATTTCAGTCGTTTCAGGAAGGCGCGGGAAGCGGGCAGCAAATCCCATTTCACGGCCAGACGATAGAGGCCGATGCCGCCGTGCAATTCCACCGCCAGCAACATCGTCAGATAAAACGGCCACAGGCCATCGCTCCAGATGCGGTCGGAAGAGGCATAGGGGCCGATGTTCTGCGGCCAGACCAGCATCTGATAGAGGTGCGCCGAAGCCAGAAAAAACAGGAGAAAGCCGGTATAGACCTGCCACACCCAAAGCGTGGAATCGCCATGTCGCATGGCTTTGGCGTGGGCGCGAATGGCGCGGAACTGCCGGTAACTCGCCGGAAACTTGCGTACCGCCAGAAGCGCATGGGCAACGAACACCAGGGCGATGAAGGCAACGACGCAGGAAACCAGACCCGGATAGCTTTTACCGAAGAAAAAGTAACCCTCGAACAATTTGGTAATCGTCCACATGGGGGTTTTGCCCAGCAGGATGGAGGCGACGAACATCATATGCCCCCACATGAACAGGGCGAGAACCAGTCCGGTTACGCTTTGCAGGACATCCAGCAGACCGGGCAGGCGGCTCTTGCGTAAGGCTTCCGCCAGACCAGACTGGACGACGAATAGGGATTCAGACATGGGCGCGTTGCAAAAGAAAAAGGCGGTCATTATATGCTGCATTGCAACATCTGCCTAGAAAAATGTCATGCCATGTTCTTGAGCAACCGTGTGGATGATTGTAACAGGTAGTAACACATCGGGAATGACTGGGATGACATGGGCACCTGGTTCCGGTCTGCCAAGCCACGACCGCACAGGGAGGTGGCGCATTCTGCGAAAAAACATCCGCTTGGCAACGGGGTTATGACAGTAACAGGACGTAACACCTTGGCGATTGATAGAACGGGATGAGCGCTTTATTCTGCGCGCTCTTTTTTTACAAGGAATTTGCTATGAAACTGAAACATCTAATCTGTCTGGTCGGCTTATTGGCAGGGGTTGGCTTACCCGTCTACGCGCAGCAGGGCGGCTATACAGGCACACCGGCGGTAACAACGGTAGCGGAAGCCAAAAAACTCTCCGACGATGCTCCGGTCGTATTGCGGGGAAAAATCGAACGCTTTTTGGGCGATGAAAAGTATCTGTTTACGGATAGCACGGGCAATGTGATCATCGAAATAGACGATGACATATGGGGAACTCAAAAGGTTGGCTCGAATGACGTGGTTGAAATTTCCGGGGAAATGGATAAGGAACTCCTCCGGGAAATTGAGGTGGATGTGAAAGCGATCAGGAAACTGTAAAATCGCGCATCACAGACAAGCAGGGCAGCGGCGTCGGAAAAACATCCGGCGCTCTGCTCTGCACAACCGCGCATAGCGCCCGCGTCAGGTGGAAGCCGCCGCCCACGCCCTTGGCAAAAGCGTGCGCGTGCGTGTGGCATAGGAAACTTTCACAATGAAAACTCCCTTGTCAAAGCAGGGTTGGCTTACCTTGAATAATGCGCTTTAACAATTTCCCCGTTATCCGGCGAAAAGTAGACGGTTAGACTGCGCCCCAAACTTGTTCCCCCGCCCCGCATACTCATCCCTTTTTCCCGCATCTCTCTTTCGATGGGGCCGTCTTTAGGGGCAAAATAAACCTTGATAAGCCCCTGAAACTCACCTTCGCCCTGTGAAATACGAACCTGAAAATTCTTCAAATCCTGTTTGGAACCCTCAAACGTGTCTTCATCAAACCTTTTGAACGCATTGAACAGACCCGTGGCATAAGCACTGTCAAAAACCAAGCTGCTTACGCCATCTTCAACCTCAATCTGATAAAAATCTTCCGCAGAAGCATGGGTGTTCATGAGCATTCCTCCTGAAAAAATCAAGAAACAGGCCACTGTGACGCAGGCGCTACGCAACTCGATACGCATCATCTTCTCCTCATGGGCAGCGACATGGATGGGCAACCGCTCCGTCCTGAGATGCCTCGCAAGTCGCCGCCATGATACATGAATGCGCGCCTTCCGGCAAAATGTCCGCTGACAAGCAACGCAAAATTCCCCTAAAGGCGAATTGGCGGGTATCATCTGCCGATTTGCTGGAAAAGGAAGCCCGCTGGGCATGGATACGATGAGCCAGAATCTGCAACAGGAACTTTCCGGCGTTCGCCGGGAAATTGACGCGCTTGACGAGCAATTGCTGGAAATTCTGAACCGGCGCGCTCGTTGCGCTAAACAGGTCGGGGAAATCAAGGCGCGTCATCAGGGCGAAGGCGGCGATACGGGGCATGGGTATCGGCCTGAGCGCGAGGCGGAAGTCCTGCGCCGGTTGCAAGCCTTAAACCAGGGGCCGCTACCGGATGA
>JAISSL010000102.1 GCA_031273145.1 Zoogloeaceae bacterium
CCTCTGGCGCGAGAAGGAAGAGATTTTTGGCCTGTTGATGCAGCCGCTTGATGCGAGCCTTGTTTCCGCCGGGCACTTGCTCACCTATACCTTCCTGATGGTGATTGCCTCGATGATTCTGGTGGTGGCGGCCGATGTGCCTTTCCAGATTTGGCAATATTACAACAAGCTGAAGATGACCAAGGATGAGGTACGGCGGGAGAACAAGGAAACGGAAGGCGACCCGCAGGTTAAGGGTCGTATCCGCAGCTTGCAGCGGGAGGCGGCGCGGAGGCGGATGATGGCGGCGATTCCCGAGGCGGATGTGATCGTGACCAACCCGACCCATTTTGCGGTGGCGCTTGCCTATAAGGAGGGGATGAACGCGCCCAAGGTCATCGCCAAGGGGATGGGCGAGCTTGCCCGCAAGATCAAGGAGATTGGCGCGGAACATGGGATTCCCATGCTGGAAGCGCCGCAGTTGGCACGTTCCCTGTATCGGTTTACCGAAATTGACGACTTTATTCCCGGCGCGTTGTATGCCGCCGTGGCGGAAGTGCTGGCTTATGTGTATCAGCTCAATCATTGGCGCAAGGCGGGGGGGAATTATCCGGTTCCGCCCAAGAATTTGCCTGTGCCGCCTGAATTTGCCGTACCGGAGGCCGCCTGATGGCAGCAGCCCTTTCCCACCTGCAAAGCATCATCTCCCGCGTCAGCCCCACGCAGTTGGGCGCTCCGGTTCTCATCATCATGATTCTGGCGATGATGGTTTTGCCGCTGCCGCCTTTTTTGCTGGATGTGTTTTTTACCTTCAATATCGCGTTGTCCATCATGATTTTGATGGTTGCGATTCAGGTGCGAAAGACGCTGGAATTTTCCGTTTTCCCTACCGTGCTTCTGGTGACGACGCTGCTTCGGCTTTCGCTCAATGTGGCCTCAACCCGTGTCGTCATGCTGCATGGACATACGGGCAGCGAGGCGGCAGGCAAGGTCATCGAAGCCTTTGGGCAGTTTCTCGTGGGCGGCGATTACACAGTTGGGGTTATCGTCTTTCTGATTCTGGTCATCATCAATTTTATGGTGATTACCAAGGGCGCGGGGCGGGTTGCTGAAGTTTCCGCCCGCTTTACACTGGATGCCATGCCCGGCAAGCAGATGGCGATTGATGCCGACCTGAATGCCGGCCTGATTGGCGAGGACGAGGCGCGGCAGCGACGTACCGACGTTGCCAGAGAGTCGGAATTCTTCGGTTCCATGGATGGCGCTTCCAAATTCGTGCGGGGCGATGCCATTGCGGGGATCATCATTACCCTCATCAATGTTATTGGCGGGCTGATTATCGGGGTGGTTCGGCATGATCTTGCCATAGCGGAGGCTGCGCGTATCTATACCCTGCTGGCGATTGGCGATGGTCTGGTGGCGCAGATTCCTGCCCTGGTCATCTCGATTGCCGCCGGTATGGTGGTGACCCGCGTTTCGGACGATAAGGAAATCAGTCTGCAATTTGCGACCCAGGTATTCCGCAATCACACGGTTGTATTCATTACGGCGGGCATTCTGGGCGGGATGGGGATTATTCCGGGGATGCCCAATCTGGTGTTCCTCCTGCTGGCGGGCGGACTTTCTTTCCTTGGCTGGAAGATGATGAAACGAGGCGCGACGACGCGCCAGGCTACAACTGCCGCGCCAGCGCGTCCGCAGCCGGCGCGGGTGCAGGAATCGAAGGAAGCCTCCTGGGCGGATGTAATGCCGGTCGATGTTCTGGGATTGGAAGTGGGCTACCGCTTGATCCCGTTGGTCGACAAGACCCAGGATGGCGAACTGCTGCGCCGGATTCGCGGGATTCGCACGAAATTCGCGCAAGACATCGGCTTTTTGGTGGCTTCGGTTCATATCCGGGACAATCTGGAACTGAAGCCCAATGTGTATCGCATTCTCCTGAAGGGCGTGGAGATTGGCACGGGCGAAGCGTACCCCGGCAGCAAACTGGCGATCAATCCGGGGCGCGTGGTAGGCGACCTGGAGGGTTTGAAGACCAAAGACCCGGCCTTTGGCCTGGAAGCCATCTGGATCGAGCCGCGTCTGGACGAACAGGCGCAAGCCTATGGTTATACGGTGGTGGATGCGGCTACGGTCATTGCCACGCATATGAACCAGGTGCTTTTGAACAATGCCGCCAGCCTGTTGGGAAGGCAGGAACTCCAGCAGCTTCTCGACCATCTGGGGCAGGAAATGCCCAAGCTGCTGGAAGATTTCGTGCCCAAGACCATTTCGCTCGGAACCCTGCAAAAGGTTCTGCAAAATCTGCTCGAAGAGGGCATTCATATCCGCGACATGCGTACCATCGTTGAGACGCTGGCGGATGTGGCGGGGCGTACCCAGAATGTGGATGATCTGACCGCGCAGGTTCGGGTGGCGCTGGGACGCGCGATCATTCAGGATATTTACCCGGCCGGCACTGAAATGCAGGTCATGACCCTTGAGCCGAAGCTGGAGCGGTTGTTGCTGCAAGCCATCAATGGCGCAAATGGCGCGATGGCTTTGGAGCCGGGGCTTGCGGATGGTTTGCTGAAAGAGGCGGCGGATGCGACCCGTCGCCAGGAAGAATTGAATCTGCCTGCCGTGCTGCTTGTGCCCGGCGCGCTTCGTTCTCTCCTTTCCCGTTTCCTGCGGCGCAGTGTTCCGCAGTTGAAAGTCATTGCCCATAACGAAGTTCCCGAAAACCGGTTCCTTAAGGTGACCTCTATCATTGGAGGCAAGTCATGATGAATGCACAAAAATTTGTTGCGCCCAGCACAAAGGACGCTTATCGTAAAGTCAGGGAGACGCTTGGAGCGGATGCCAACATCCATTCCAGTCGGAAACTTCCCGACGGGCGCGTGGAGGTGATAGCGTCTGCATTCAAGAAGGCTCCCACCATGTTCGGCAGGGTTCAACAATCCATTGTGGAGGTGATAGCGTCTGCATTCAAGAAAGCTCCCACAGCTTCGTCGGCGGAAGACAAGAGGCTGACGCTCGCCAAGCGTTATCAGGACGAGGATGATGCCTGCCGGGTTGAACTTTCACATGCAGAAAGCATTCATATCCGCGACATGCGTACCATCGAAATGCAGGTCATGACCCTTGAACCGAAACTGGAACGGTTGATGCTGCAAGCCATAAATGGCGCAAATGGCGTGATGGCGTTGGAGCCGGGGTTTGCGAATGGTTTGCTGCAAGAGACGGCGGAAGCGACCCGTCGCCAGGAAGAATTGAATCTGCCTGCCATGCTGCTTGTGCCCGACGCGCTCCGTTTTCCCCTTTCCCGTTTCCTGCGGCGCAGTGTTCCGCAGTTGGAAGTCATTGCCCATAACGAAGTTCCCGAAACCAGGTTCCTTAAGGTGACCTCTATCATTGGAGGCAAGTCATGATGAATGCGAATCAATTTTTGGATACGAAAAAATTTGTTGCGGACAGCTCAAAGGATGCCCTGCGTAAAGTCAGGGAGACGCTTGGGCCGGATGCCAACATCCATTCCAATAAGGTACTTCCTGGAGGGAAGGTGGAGGTGATAGCCTCTGCATTCAAGAAGGCTCCCACCGCTTCGCAGGCGGAAGACAGGGGGCGGAAGCTCGCCGGGCGTTATCAGGACGAAGATGATGCCTACCGGGTTGGAATTTCACAGGCGGCGCTTCACGCGAGTTCCCGTGAGAAGGTTTCCCGACCGGGTGACGCCCTGCCGCCCCGGCATACGCCGTTGGCTCCCCGGGAGAAGGTTTCCCGCACGAATGAGGCTTTGTCGCCCCGGCATACGCCGATGGTCTCCCGTGAGCAGGTTCCCCGCGTGAGTGATGCCCTGCCGTCCTTACATGCGGATTTGCTTTCCCGCGTTGAGCACATTGACAAGCGGGCGGGGCGTACTTCGGCTCAGAAGCCGACGGCGGATTCATCGCGCTCGTCGGGAAAACCAGATACGCCACCTGCCAAAGCGGGTATGCCGAAAACGGGTTTGCCGCGTCCATCAGGAAAACGCGATACGCCGCTGGTCAACGCAGGCATCAGGATGACGGATTCATTGCGCCGCCTGCTTCCGATGCAACCGAAGAGTAGCGATTCCAGTTCGATTGCATTGCGTGATATGGCTGGCGTTCCAGCGGAAGTGCTTTCGGAAATTCGCACCTTGCGGAAAGTCATCGAGCAGCATCTGGCGGGCTTTATCTGGGGGGAAACCGCACGGCAGCAGCCGGTCAAGACGGAAGTCTTGCGTCAGATGCTGGAAGTGGGCTTTTCGCCCTGTTTTTCCCGTGAATTGCTGGCGGATTTGCCGCCGAAGCTGGATTTTCAGCAGGCGATTGCCTGGAGCCGGGAGATGGTGGATATGAATCTGATAACGGCTTCTGCCGACCTGATTGGCAAGGGCGGGGTTTATGCGCTGACCGGGCCTACCGGGGTGGGCAAGACCACGACGACGGCCAAACTGGCGGCTCGCTGCGTGTTGCGGCATGGCGCGAATCGGGTGGCGCTCGTGACGACGGACAGCTACCGGGCTTGCGCTTACGATCAGCTTCGCGCCTATGGGCATATTCTGGGGAGTCCAGTTTATAAAGCCAAGGATGCGGAAGAATTGCAGCAGATTCTGGGCGAACTCACGAACAAACACATGGTGTTGATTGACACGATGGGGATGAGCCAGAAAGACAAGCAGGTTGTGGAATTGAACAACATGCTGGCTGCCTGTGGAGTTCGCCGTCTTTTGCTGCTTTCTGCCACGGTGCGGGGCGATACCCTGGATGATGTGGTACGCGCCTATCGTGGCGATGGCCTTGCGGGTTGCGTCCTGACCAAGATTGACGAGGCGACCTCGCTGGCGCCGGCGATTGACGCGGTGATCCGGCATGGTCTCTGCCTGGATTATGTTTCCAATGGGCAAAATGTTCCAGAGGATTTGCACCTGCCCAACCGCGCCTATTTGCTGCACCGTGCCTTCAAGGATATGGTTGATCCGGCGCATCGTCTGACGGGTCTGGAACCGGGGCTGGTCATGGCCAATGCGGGGCTGTTTACCCCCAAAGGCGAAATGGCGGAGCTGGTTGCTCCCCCCAGGGTTGAAACGGCGGAGCTTGCGCCATGGTTAACAGCCTAGATCAGCTTGCCGGTTTGCGGCGGATGTTTGCCAGTCGGCAGTTGCGAATCGTCACCTTTGCGTCGGCCACGCCGGAGGTGGGCAAAAGCACGCTGGTTGCCAATGTCGCGGTCGAACTGGCGCGGCAGGGGCAGGAAGTTCTGGTGGTGGATGAAAATGACGGGAATAATCTTGCCGCTTTTTTCGATCTGCCCGCAAAAGGGGATTTGGCTCAAGTTTTGCGCGGCAAGCAGGCGCTGGAAGAGGCGCTGCTTTCTCCTTTTGCCGGCGTTTGCATTCTTCCTGCCGGAGGGCTATCGGGGCGGCTGGCGCGTCTTTCCGCTGCGGAACGCAAGGCGTTGCAGAATGGCATTCAGGCGCTTCCCAGGCCGATTGACGTGCTTCTGGTGGATAGTTCTCCCGACTACATGAAAGGGCTTTCTCCCTGGAGTCTGGCAGGGGAGACCGTGATGGTCGTCTCCGGCGCGCGCGATGCCATTACGGATGCCTATGCCATGATTCGGAAAATCAGCGAATCCTTTGACCGGCGGCATTTTCGTATTCTCGTCAATCGGGTGAAAAATACGGAAGGGGGACGGGTTATTTTCGGCAATCTGAAGAATGTAGCCGCCCAGCGCGGCATTGCGCTGCTTGAATATGGCGGCGCGATTCCGTTTGACAGCGCAGTCAGGCAGTTGGGGCAACTCTACCAGCCCATTGTGAAAGTTTTACCGGACAGTCCGGCGGCGGTTGCGTTGCGCGGGTTTGCCAGCAGCCTTTATGAATGGCCGGATGCGGAATATGAGCGCGGCGGAGTCGAACAATTTGTCGCGCAAATGCTACACTCTACCCCTTCAGCAACTACCCGTGTTTTACCTGCCTGAATGTATACCGCCACTGGTCAGATGGATCGGGAGCAACTGGTCGAGCAGTATGCTCCGTTGGTCAAACGCATTGCCGGCCACATGATGGCCAGGCTTCCGGCCAATGTACAACTGGAAGACCTGGTACAGAATGGGATGATCGGCCTTCTGGACGCTTTCGAGCGTTACAAGGAGGGACTTGGCGCGCAATTCGAGACCTATGCCACCCAGCGCATTCGGGGCGCGATGCTGGATAGCCTGCGGGAAACGGATTCCCTGCCGCGCCAGACACGGCGGGAATTGCGGCGGGTGGAAACAGTGCTCTGCCAACTGGAACACCAGCATGGACATCCGCCGAGTGAAACCGAACTGGCAGAGGCGCTTTCCATGTCTCTGGGGGATTATCAGAGCCTGATGCAGGAAGCGCGGGGGCATCAGCTCTTGTATCTGGAAGATTTTCAAAGCGAAGAGGGCGAAAGCAGCTTTCTTGAACGGCACATGGGCGAAAGCGAACTGGACCCAGCTGTACTCTTCGATAATCAGGTGTTGCGGCAAACCCTGGCAGAGGCCATTTCCAGACTGCCGGAACGCGAACAACTGGTGATGGCCTTGTATTACGATGAAGAGCTGAACCTGCGGGAAATTGGCGAAGTGCTGAACATTACGGAATCCCGTGTTTGTCAGTTGCACAGTCAGGCGGTCAGCCGTCTGCGCGGCAGCCTGTTCGGCTTGGGCGGCGCGTCTGCGCTACCTGGAAGGAGAAGCGACGATGGATAAGCAAAGTATTATCGGCCTTCTGATTGGAGTGGGCGCGATTCTGCTCGGTCACGTCCTGGAAAACGGGCGTATTGACGCATTGATGCAGTTGGTGCAGCCTTCCGCGCTGGTCATTGTGCTGGGCGGCACCTTGGGGGCGGTGCTGCTGCAAACGCCGTTCAATTATTTCTGGCGGGGCGTGGGCATGTTGGCCTGGATTTTCAGGCCGCCGAAGGTGGATTATCCACGGCAGATTGAACGGATTGTTCAGTGGAGTTTTTTTTCCCGCCGGGAAGGTTTGCTGGCGCTGGAAAATTTTGCCAATAAGACGAATGATCCCCTTGAGCGCAAGGGCTTGCAGCTTTTGGTGGATGGCATTGATGTCGAGCGGCTGCGCGATATTCTGGATGCGGGCTTTCGCACTCAGGATATGGAATACAGGCAGGCCGCCCGCATTTGGGAGGCGGCGGGGGGCTATTCCCCGACCATCGGGATTCTGGGCGCGGTGCTGGGGCTGATTCATGTGATGAACAATCTGGCAGACCCAACCAAGCTCGGCGCGGGAATTGCGGTAGCTTTTGTCGCGACGATTTATGGGGTGGGGCTTGCCAATCTGGTTTATCTGCCGATTGCCAACAAGCTGAAGGTGCATATCGGGCGTCTCATGCGTTCGCGGGAAGTGCTGATCGAGGGCTTGCTTGGCATTGCGATGGGCGAGAGTCCGCGCGTCATTGAAGGTCGCCTGGTAGGCTATCTCAATCAGGATGAACAGCCGAAGAACCGGGTGAATATTTCCCGGCTTGCGAAGATGGAAAAAGGCCATGCGTCGTAGATCACCTCGTTATCTGCCGGAAGAAGAGCGCGAAAATCTGGATCGCTGGCTGGTTTCCTACGCGGATTTCATCACGCTGCTGTTTGCCTTTTTTGTGGTCATGTATGGGTTGTCCACGCTCAATGAGGGGAAATTCCGGGCGCTGTCCGATTCGCTCAATATGGCTTTTCGCAATATGATTACGGATCAGCAGGCCGTCATTTCAGGGGGGCCGCCGATTGCGCCGCCGGTTGTGGTGCCCACGCCGGTGCCTCCGCAGCCCAAGAAGGAGGCGGAGGATGCCAAGAGCCAGCGGCGGATCATGATGAGAAGCATGGCGCGTAGCGTGATGAGCGCCTTGGCGCCGCTTGTGCGGGCTGGGCAGGTGCGGGTTTTGGAGACCAGCCGGGGGGTGACGGTCGAAATCAATGACAGCGTGCTGTTCGCGCCCGGACAGGCGCGCCTGGAAACTTCCTCCGTTTCGGCTCTGGAGGCGGTTGCGCGGGTGCTGGCGGGCAGTGAATATCCGATTACGATTGAAGGACATACGGACAATATGCCGATTCACACGGCGCAATTTCCTTCCAACTGGGAGCTTTCTGCCATGCGCGCCACGACGGTGTTGCGGCTTTTTGTGGATGTTGGGGTTGATCCGCAGAAGCTCACGGCCATTGGGTATGGCGAGCAGCGGCCAGTGGAGGAGAATGACACGGTAGAGGGACGCGCCCGCAATCGCCGGGTTAACATCCTGATAGACGCTGCCGCGCCGGAAGTGTTGAGCGAGGTGCTGGAAGAACTGACGGCCATACCGAGGTAAGACGGGAAGGACGCGCAATGCAGAAAACATGGTTTATCGCCGATCCCCATTTCGGTCACGCGAACATCATCAAGTACGAAAAGCGCCCGTTTGCGTCTTCGGAAGAGATGGACGCAACCTTGACCGGGAACTGGAACGCCTGTGTCCATAAGATGGATCGGATTTTCGTCTTGGGGGATTTTGCCTTTTTGCCTTCGGCGAAAACGATAAAAACCGTGCAGAGCCTTAAAGGCTACAAGATTCTGGTGTTGGGCAATCATGACCGGCATCGGTCGGTAAATTGGTGGCAGAAAGCGGGCTTTGAGGAAGTTTCCGCCTATCCCATCATCGTGGATGATTTTTTCATGCTGTCGCACGAGCCGATGTACCTCAACGCAAACATGCCCTATGCGAACATTTTTGGGCATGTGCATGGCAATCCGATGTATACCGATTGTTCGGCTCAATCCTTTTGTGTTTCGGTGGAACGGATTGGTTACGCGCCGATTGAATTTGAAACCATCAAGCGCCGGCTACAGGAAGCCCGTTCTGTGAAGGCAAGGGATGCCAACGCTGCCCCCGCAGAGGTTGCGTGAGCGCATAACATGGTTTTTTGTGGCAGGAGATAATCCCATGCAAGCAGTCATTCAAAAGCATCTGGCAGAGCTGGAAGCGAAGGAAAATATCAGGATTCTTTTTGCCATAGAATCGGGAAGCCGGGCATGGGGTTTTGCTTCTCCCGACAGCGATTATGATGTCAGGTTTATTTATGTGCGTCCTGTTACGGAGTACCTTAAACTTGAGAAGCGGCGCGATGTCATCGAGTATATGCTGACAGGCGAACTGGACATCAACGGCTGGGATTTGGATAAGGCGCTCAAGCTGATGCGCTTATCGAATCCTACGTTTTTTGAATGGTGCAATTCCCCTATCGTTTATCAACAGACGGATTTCCTGCAAAAGCTGAACAGGATCAAGGACAAATACTTTTATGGTAAGGCAGGGTTGCACCATTATCTGAACATGGCTGGCAGGAACTACCGGGAATACCTGAAGGGCGATGAAGTCAGGCTCAAGAAATATTTTTACGTTCTGCGCCCGTTGCTTGCCTGTGCATGGATACTGAAGGAGGGCGCTCCGCCGCCGATGTTGTTCAAGGAACTTCTGGCGGATTTGCCGCACAATTTGCGCGTTATCGTGGACGGGCTGCTGGATATGAAGATGAACAACCCGGAAATAGCGCAGGGGAAAAAGATGGTTGAACTGAACGACTGGATAGAAGCGGAGATTAAAACGATCGAGGCGCAACTCGCAAAACTGCCCGCCGAGAAAAAACCGGACTGGCAGGAACTGGATGAATTGTTTTTGGCAGAGGTTATGGCATGAGCTTATTCATCGTGCGGATTTTTTGACGCTGGACATTATTTCAGGCGGCGACCGCGACCGGCGCATTTACCCGATAGCGCCGATACAGCATGGCATTACTTGTCCTTCAGTATGAGCAGTACAGCGCCTACGATGGCGACCGCCAATAGTCCGAGGGTTGTCCCAAGCGAGCCTAAAGATTCACTCAGGGCTTCATGAACGATAGGCGCAATCTGAATGTAGGCAATGATGAAGAGAAGAATTTCACTGGTTTGGCTGAATTTCTTCTGCTTGATCTGATTTTCAAATGCGGCAGTCTCAATGAGGCAGTCTATCTTGCGCTGGACTCTGTTGAGATTCGTAAGGATACCGCTGGTTTCCAGCAGTCCCTCCTGAATTTGCAAAATCCGGGATGGAAGCGAAGAATCCTCGAACTGATGCAGACGATCCTCATAGTTTTCAAGCTCGTATTTCAGCTTTCGCAGCTTGACTGCATCTATCTTCCAGGATTTCTCGCCGTTTTTAGACTGAAGCATTTTTTCGATGCAGTAAATGTAATACCAGTTCTTTTGCAGCTCAATTTCTAGGGCGGTGTATTCCTCAATATCGTATTCGCCGATATTGCCCACAACCAGCACCGCCGACCAACTGATGAATGTGGACAAATGCCGCCGCACGTCATAGTCCCTGTGCTCCGTCAGTTCCAAGGATTCAATGATTTTGCGCTGTGTTTGCCGATTCTCTCCCGCCGAATGTGCGAAGTAGGCCGAATCCTCCAGAAACAGGATTTCCGGGTCTAATAGACAGGTGATGTTGTTTTTCAGCCACTGCGGAATATGCGCCCAATCAAAAATCTGCTCATGCGGGCTTGAAAACAGCGAAAGGGTCATGACGTAAGACATGCCTCTGTTCTCGAATGAGTTCAGCCCGGATGTCCGCAGCGATTTTTCTCCGCTGTGTACGATTTTACGAAGCCCTTCAATCGTACTATGGATGTGTTCGGACTTGATGTGCTGCCAGTCGAAAATTTCCTTGTGAGATTTCTTGCGGTTCGCGCAATATTCGATGGCGAAAAACGCTTTGTCATCAAGGATGGTTTGGCATTCGTCTTGGAATGTACAGACACAGATGCCGTTCGTAAAAACAAAGTAGCAAATTCTGTCCTGCTCAGAGATGGTGGAGAACGACACGCACAAATCCGAAAGAATGGAGTTGAAGCGCCCCGAAAGTTCCAGTGGACGGACCCCGTTGTTTTTATCGTTGATAAATTCACCGAGTTTGCTTGTTTTCTGCGTTGAAATGGGGCAGCCAAGGTCAAAAGGAATAATGCGCACAGGCATGGCTTTAAGCTGCGGAATATCGCTTGCCGCAGCTTTTGCCGTTTTTTCCTTTGTGTGTCCTTCGTTCATTTGATTTCGCCTTGAATGATGGAGTCGCTGCCAATCATCCTGCACAGGGCAAGGATACCGGCGTCGTGACTTTGCTGACCGCCGTTGGATGCGGAGTAGTGCGCCAGAACATAGGGTCTGATGCCGTGTTCAAACAGTCCGACCGCCGTCGTAAGAACACAGCAATCGGTATCAATTCCGGCAACATAGACCTCTTCGATACCGTTCTTGCGGATAAAGCCGAGCAGTTCATCGTTAACTGCGGTATACACGTTCTTCTTGATAATAAGGTCGGCATTTGCGGCGACGGCGCTATAGAGGTCAATCTCCGGCGAAGCCATGAGCCGATACCAGTGCATAAAGCACTGAAAGGGACTTTTTTCAAGATTGATGAACTGGGTAGCCACCATGAAGTCGTATTTCTTTTGGCTTATCAGCTTTTCAACTTCGGGCAGAATGTGGGACGTATTATCTGAAATGAATCCGTTTTGGATGTCAACCAACAACAGGCAGGTTTTCATGGGAGTCCTTTCTTATTATTTCAGGCGGCGACCGCGACCGGCTGGTCTACCCGATGGCGCTCATACCATAGCGCCATTTCGCGGCGGGTGAATTCTTCGTTGCTGATGGGTTCGCGGGCGCGTTTCAGCATGGCTTCAAATACCTCTGCGCCCATATCCATATTCTCAATCAGATTATTGGCATGAGACTCGCGGATAGCCTGCACGCGAGCCTCTATCAAGGCTTGCATGACGGTATCCTGCGTGATGTTTTTCCGGTTCATCTGCTTTTCCTTCAAGCTTTCGTTTGGGTCAGCGTTTCTTGCAACTTTCATTGATTTTACACTTTGATGAACAGCGTTACCAGTGCTTCATCCCCGATTTGGCGGCTGCGATGCCCGTGTTTTTCCGGGTCGAAAGTGGTGTCGGGGGGCAGGGTATCGTTGGAAAAGAAAAAATCGCCTGCCGAAAAGAGGCGCGAACTGCCATCCCGTAGCCCAATTTCCATCTTTCCCGCCAGGATGAACGTCCATTGCGGCGCGGTGGTGCAGTGCCATTCGCTTTTAAAACCCGGCGGACTTTGCCGCCATTGCAGGGAATGCGCCGGATGTGGTTCGGATAGTCTGACTGCTTCTGTGCCTTCCGGCAGCGCAATGGCCTCTTCGCGGAAGCGGGCATAGCCCTGTTCGTCGGTATAGAGGACGGTCTTAACGAGGCTGGGCATACTGCGCCCCTTCCGCTTCCAGCTTGCGTACCAGCGGCAGGATTTTTTCCTTCAGGGCTTCCTGGGTCAAAGGGCCGATGTGCTTGTAGCGGATAACGCCCTGCCGGTCAATCAGGAAACTTTCCGGCACGCCATAGACGCCGTAGTCAATGCCCGTCTGCCCGCTCAAATCGAGCACGGAAAGCAGGTAAGGGTCACCGTGCGCGTCAAGCCAGCCTTGGGCGCGTTCAATCGCCATCGCCATTTCGGCATCGGGCGTGAGTTTATCCGTATCCAGGCTCGCGTCGCCGCGCACTTCCTTGTAATTCAGACCCACGACCGGCAGCAGCCTTTGCCGGGCAAGCGCCACCAGCAACGGATGTTCGACGCGGCAGGAGACGCACCAGCTTGCCCAGACGTTCAAAAGCCAGACCTGCCCCTGCATGGCTTGGGGAGAAAACGTCTGATTCGCCGCGTCATCCAGCCGGGGCAGGGAAAAATCCGGGGCGCTTTTGTCAATCAGCGGCGAAGGAATTTCACGCGGATTCAGGGTCAAACCGACGGCCAGCAGAGCCACCAGCAGGGCGAAGGCGACAAAAAGCCAGAGAAAGCGGTTGTTCATGCGGGTTGCTCCACAGGCGGTTTTCGGCGAATCCGGTAGCGGCGATCCAGAATGGCAAGGAGGCCGCCCAGCGCCATGAGATACGTGCCGCCCCATATCCAGTTGACCAGGGGTTTGTAATAGATACGCACGACCCATTCCTTGTCGGGCTGGGCGCGGTCAATGGGTTCGCCCAGCGAGACATACACGTCGCGCAAAAAGCCGCTGACGATAGCCGCTTCGGTCATCGGCATGGCGGAACTCTGGTAGAAGCGTTTTTCCGGGTAGAGCCGTTGGGTTGCCTCTCCGCTTTCGGAAAGTTCCATCTCGCCCTGCCAGGCGATGTAATTGGGGCCATCCACCTGATTCATCCCCAGAAAGCGGAAGGTATGACCGGCTATGTGGGCAGTATCGCCGGGCAGCATTTTTACGTCTTTTTCCGCTTCATAGCCCCCCACCACGGCAACGCCCGCGACGAACACGGCAACGCCGATGTGCGCGATGTGCATTCCCCAGAAATGCAGGGGTTGTTTCAGGCAGGAAGCAATCAAACTGCCGTTTTTTCCGGCGGTGGCGCGCGCTTGGCGCAGAAAGTGAAATACGGCAGTCAGGAAAATCCAGGTGGCGAGGAAGAGGCTGAACAGAACTGTGATCTTCAAGTCCATGCCCATGCTTTTCTGATCGTGCGAATCGAGGCTGAACCAGTATGCTCCGATGGCAACAACACAAAATATGACAAAGGCGATAGGCAGACGTTCTTTCAGGCGGCGCGCGTGCAGTCCGGTTTCCGTTGGCGTCGACTGCCTGAGTGTGAAAAATAGGCTTGTCAGCAGGTTTTCTCCCGGACGCCCCATTCTTGTAGCCAGGAAAAGTGCTACGCCAAGCAGGATGAGTATCGGGAAGATGTAGTGCGCCTTGAATGTCCCGTTGTCCAAACTGAATTCCAGAAGAAACTGGCAGACGATGGCGGCAAGAAACGCAATGACCAGCAGCCATTTCAGGTGTTGGGCGATTTCCATCAGCTCATCTTTTCGCCAGCGTGTAAAGGGACCTATCCCAGTCAGGAACAGGAGCGGGAACATGAGCGGGACAAAAACCGTATTGAAATAGGGCGAGCCTACGGAAATCTTGCCGAGACCCAGGGCATCAATGATGAGCGGATAGAGGGTTCCGAGCAGCACCGTTCCGGTGGCTATGGCTAACAGCACGTTGTTGGAGAGGAGCAGGGATTCGCGGGAAATGAGGGAAAAGCGTCCGCCCAAGCCGACCGTGGGCGCGCGCCAGACAAAAAGCAGAAGCGAGACGCCGATCACCACGACCAGAAACACGAGAATGAAAATGCCGCGATCCGGGGAACTGGCAAAGGCATGGACTGAGGAAAGCACGCCGGAACGAACGAGGAAGGTTCCCAAAAGCGAGAGGGAAAAGGCGGAAATGGCAAGGAGTACCGTCCAGTTCTTGAAAGCGCCGCGTTTTTCGGTGACGGCAAGGGAGTGAATCAGGGCGGTTCCGATCAACCAGGGCATGAAAGAGGCGTTTTCCACCGGGTCCCAGAACCACCAGCCGCCCCAGCCCAATTCGTAATACGCCCACCAGGAGCCGCAGGCAATGCCGAGCGTTAAAAAAATCCAGGAAGCGACCGTCCAGGGGCGCGTCCATCGTGCCCAGGCCGCGTCCAGTCGGCCAGAAATCAAGGCCGAGACCGCAAAGGCATAGGCCACCGCAAAGCCGACATAGCCCATGTAGAGCAGGGGCGGGTGGATGATGAGGCCGATGTCCTGCAACATCGGGTTCAGTTCTCCGCCTTCCGTTGCGGCGGGCAGCAGGCGGAGAAAAGGATTGGAAGTTTTCAGGATGAACAGGAGAAATCCTGCCGATACCAGAAACAGCACGCCCAACACCTGTGCGCGTAGGGCATCCGGCAACTGGCGGGAGAAGAGCGCCACCGCGAACGTCCACAGACAGAGAAAGAGGAGCCAGAGCAACAGGGAACCCTCATGCCCGCCCCAGACGCCCGCAATCCGGTAGGGCAGGGGCAAAAGGGTACTTGAATGCCGCGCCACGTAAAGGACGGAAAAATCGTTCTGGATAAAGGCGATCGTCAGGCAAAGATAGCCAATGCCCACGAGAAGAAAAATCGTGCCGGCGGCAGGTCGCGCCAGCGCAATCAGGACAGGGTTCCCTTTAATCGCCCCGGTTAAGGCGGCAACGCCCGAAAACAGGGCAAGCAGCAGGGCAAGGATAAGCGCAAAAAGGCCGGTTTCTGGAATCAT
>JAISSL010000109.1 GCA_031273145.1 Zoogloeaceae bacterium
CAACATTCGCGCAGACGCTTCTGCCAGAAAGCTGGCGGAGAGTTTCGGCGTGGATATTCGCTACTACAACATCATCTATGAAGCTGTGGATGAAGTGAAGGCGGCTCTTTCCGGGATGTTGGCGCCGGAGAAGCGCGAAATCATCATCGGTCAGGTTGAGGTGCGGCAGGTTTTCAGGATTTCCAAGATCGGCGCGATTGCCGGTTGTCAGGTGCAGGATGGCGTCATCCGCCGCAACGCCCGTGTCCGCCTGTTGCGTGATAACGTCATGATCTGGGATGGCGAACTGGCTTCCCTGAAGCATTACAAGGACGACGCCAAGGAAGTCAAGGCGGGTTCCGACTGCGGCTTATCCCTCAAAAACTTCAACGACATCCAGGAAGGAGACCTGATGGAAGCCTACGAGATTCAGGAAATCGCGCGTAGCTTGTAGCCTGTATTTTTCAACCCAAACAACCGGATCGAACGGAAGTTGAAATGACGAGCAAAACAACCGAACTTGGTATCCGAGGGCGATCTTTCGAAAGCCTGAAGCAATTGAACGAGCATGGCGCGGAGTACTGGAGCGCCCGCGACCTGCAACCCTTGCTGGGATACAGCCAGTGGCGGCGTTTTGAGCAGGCGGTTGAGCGCGCGATAAGTTCTTGTAAACAATCAGGAAATCCATCTGAAAACCATTTTGCCGGCGCCGGCAAAATGGTTGACATCGGGTCGGGAAGCGTCCGGGATGTTGATGACTACCACCTCTCCCGCTTTGCCTGCTACCTGATTGCCCAGAATGGTGATCCACGCAAGCCGGAAATCGCGCAAGCCCAAAAATACTTTGCGATCCAGACCAGGCGGCAGGAATTGAGCGACCAGGCTGCTGCCGACCAAGAGCGGCTGGAACTGCGTAAACAAACCTCTGAAGAATTCAAGGCGCTTTCCGGGGCGGCGCAGGATGCGGGGGTGCAAAGCCGGATGTTCGGCGTGTTTCATGACGCAGGTTACAAGGGCTTGTATGGTGGCTTGGGGCGCGATGCCATCAAGCAACGCAAGGCCATTCCTGAAAAGGATCATCTGCTTGACCGCATGAATGCGACTGAGTTAGCCGCCAATCAATTTCGCATGACCCAGACCCGCGACAAACTGGAACGAGAACGCATACATGGGCAAGCCGAGGCTATCCAGACCCATGAACAGGTGGGGCGCGAAGTGCGTCAGGCGATTCAGCGCATCGGCGGCACTTTGCCCGAAGATATTCCACCAGCCGAGCACATCAAGGAAGTTGAGAAGCGGCTGAAATTGGCAACGCCAAAACTGGCGTTGGGCGGCAAGGATGCCAAGGGGTTACTTGGAAAACAGGATAATGGTTAAAAAAGCGGTTTTGTTCTGCTTCTTTCATCAATTCTGTAAGACTATTGAAAATGGCAACCAAACAAAAACTCGAACTTAGCTGGGTTGGGAAGGAGAAGCGACCCAGGGTGGAGCCGCGGATTTTGTTGGAGGATGCGGGGAGGTCGTATCACGCGAAGCATCGGGTGACGGGGCGGGATGTCTTCGATAACCTGTTGATTTTTGGAGATAATTTGTTGGCGCTGAAGGCGTTGGAGCAGGAGTTTACGGGGAAGGTAAAGTGCGTCTACATTGACCCGCCATTCAATACGCAGCAGGCATTCGAACATTACGATGATGGATATGAGCATTCCATCTGGCTTGGGCTTATTCGAGACCGTATCGAATCACTTCGGCGATTGCTGTCTGATGATGGAACGCTGTTTGTTCACATTGATGACAATGAGCTTGGCTACTTGATCGTGCTGCTTGACGAAATATTCGGGCGTGCTAACCGGGTTGCTGTCGTATCTTTCAAACAGGGATCGGCTACTGGTCATAAGGCCATCAATCCGGGTGTTGTCAGTACTACGAACTTCATTTTGATCTACGCAAAGAGCAAAACCGTGTGGTCGCCCAATCGTGTTTTTACAGCACGAACCGAGCGAGACAAGCGATATGGACAATTTATCGATAATTTCGATGAACCATATCGCAAATGGCAATTCACGACGTTAACAAAAGCATTTGCTCAGAGCATTAACTTGCCAGAAAAAGGAATCAAGAAGGCCATCGGTGATGGCTTTGAGGAACATCTATCGGATTTCGTCATGAAAAATGCTGACCGTGTGGTTCGTCTGGCTCGACCAGATTACAACGCGGTGAGCAGTGAAGCTAGGGAAATGATCGACAAGTCAAAGGTTCAGCATAATGAAGTATTGTTGTTGAAGCGAGATGCTCATCCAAACATGTACTTTGTGAATGGAGAGAGAATCTTGTTCTACTTGGACAAGCTCAAGCTCATTGATGGTCAATATGTAGCCGGAGAACCACTAACAAGCCTTTGGGACGACATCCTATCCAATAACCTGCACAACGAGGGTGGTGTCGAATTCCCCAAAGGCAAAAAACCCGAAGCACTTATCAAACGCTGCTTCGATTTGGCTACGAAGCCGGGCGACATCGTCTTGGACTCCTTCGCCGGTTCCGGCACTACCGGCGCGGTCGCGCACAAGATGGGGCGGCGCTGGATCATGGTCGAACTGGGCGAACACTGTCATACCCACATCATTCCGCGTCTCAAAAAAGTCATTGATGGTGAGGACAGGGGCGGCGTTACGGATGCCGTCGGCTGGCAGGGCGGCGGCGGGTTTCGCTACTACCGGCTTGCGCCCACGCTGATCGTCAACGACCGCTGGGGCAATCCGGTCATCAACCCGGAATACAATGCCGCGCAACTTTCCGAGGCACTGGCAAAGCTGGAAGGGTTTGTGTACGCGCCCTCGGAAACGCGCTGGTGGCAGCATGGTCATTCGAGTGAGCGCGATTTTATTTATGTGACCACGCAAAATCTTTCCGCCGGGCAGTTGCAGGCGCTCTCGGACGAAGTGGGTAGCGAGCAAAGCCTTCTGGTCTGGTGCTCGGCATTCCACGGCATCACTGCCGACCAGGCTGCAGAACGCTGGCCAAATCTGACGCTGAAAAAAATCCCGAAGGCAGTGCTGGCACGCTGCGAGTGGGGGCACGACGATTACAGCCTGAACGTGGAAAATCTGCCGATGGCAGAACCTTCTCCCCCGGCCCCTCTCCCGGTCTTGCAGACGGCAATAGCGGGAGAGGGGAAAAAGGGGGGCCGCGTCAAAAATACTGAGCCGGATTTGTTTGGAGAGGTTGAGGAGGATGCACCATGAGCCAAGGCGAGTTTCTGCTCTATCAGACTGAGGACGCTCAAACCCGCGTTCAACTGCGCTTGCAGGATGAAACGGTCTGGGTGACGCAAAAGCAACTGGCAGAGTTGTATCAAGTCAGTGTTCCAACCATCAACGGACACTTGCGGACAGTATTTCAGGATGGGGAGCTTTCGGCAGATCGAACTATTCGGAAATTCCGAATAGTTGCCCGCGAAGCCGCGCGGGAAGTGGAACGGCTTGTTGATCATTACAATCTGGAAGTCATTCTGCATGTTGGATACCGTGTGCGCTCTCATCGCGGCGCACAGTTTCGTCGCTGGGCCACGGAGCAGTTGAAAAGTTATCTGGAAAAAGGGTTTTTGCTGGATGACGAACGCTTCAAGGGTAGCCAGGACAGCGGCTATTTTGAAGAACTGCTGGCGCGCATCCGCGACATTCGTTCCTCGGAAAAGGAGTTCTGGCGCAAGGTGTTGGACATTTACGCCACCAGCATTGATTACGACCCAAACACTGAAGCCGCGCGGCAGTTCTTCGCCACGGTGCAGAACAAGATGCACTGGGCGGCGCACGGTCACACCGCCGCCGAACTGATTGCGTTGCGGGCGGACGCGCAGATGCCGCACATGGGGTTGACCAGTTGGACGGGAGCGACCAAAGGCGCTCCTGTACGCAAGGCGGACATCGGCATTGCCAAGAACTATCTCAACGCCGAAGAACTGGAAACACTCAATCGAATCGTCACGGCCTATATCGAAGTGGCCGAGTTGCAGGCTCGCGCGCAGCACGCAATGACGATGCAGGACTGGGCGATTGAACTGGATAACTTCCTGCGCATGACACGCAAGGACATCCTGACCCATGCAGGGAAGGTTTCCGCCGAAGCGGCACGGGAGAAGGCAGAGCAGGCGTATACGCAATACCAGCAGCAAACACGCAATTTGCCGTCACAAGTGGAAAAAGACTTTGAGGTCACTATCGCGCAGCCGGTGAAGCGGATCGAAAAAAACCGAAAGAAAAATCCGCAAGATCAGCACAAAAAGGAGAAAAAATGAGTGCTCGTGTATTGCATCACATCATAGGTCGTCTTTCGCTGCGTCCGCCGCAGGCGGAATCGCTGGCGCGTCTGAAACAGGCGCTGGATGCCGCGCCGGAAATGCTGGCGCATGAGCGTGATGTTGCGGCCATCCTCTCCACCCTGAAAGCCGAATTCCCCACACTCGACGATTTCGAGCGCGACTTTCCGTCGCTCTGTTTCGCGCTGGCAACGGGCGTCGGCAAGACCCGCCTGATGGGCGCGTTTATCGCGTATCTGCATCTGGCGCACGGCATCCATAACTTTTTCGTGCTTGCGCCCAATCTGACCATCTATAACAAGCTCATCACCGACTTTACACGCAACACGCCAAAGTACGTTTTCAAGGGCATCGCCGAATTCGCGCAAAAAACGCCGCTCCTCATCACCGGCGACAACTACGACCAGACTGGCGCGGCGGTGGATGATGCTCCATCAAACCTGCCCCATGACGTGCGGATCAACATTTTCAACATCTCCAAAATCAATTCCGAAGTGCGCGGCGGCAAGGAGCCGCGCATCAAGCGGATGCAGGAAGTGCTGGGCAACAGCTATTTCAATCATCTGGCGAATCTGCCTGACCTCGTGCTGTTGATGGATGAATCGCACCGCTACCGCGCCAGCGCCGGCGTGCGCGCCATCAATGAATTAAAACCGCTCTTCGGCCTGGAAGTCACGGCAACGCCATTCGTGGAATCGAATAAAGGGCCGACGCCATTCAAAAACGTGGTGATGGATTATCCATTGGCATTGGCGCTGAGGGATGGTTTCGTCAAGGAACCTGCCGCCGTCACCCAACGCAATTTCGATGCCAAGGCTCATACGCCCGAAGAAATCGAAAAGATCAAACTGGAAGATGGCGTGCGGATGCACGAGAGCACGAAAGTGAAACTCACCACCTATGCCCGTGAGAACAACGTTCCGTCCGTCAAACCTTTCATGCTCGTCATCGCCCGCGATACGACCCACGCCGGTCAACTTCTGGCGTTGCTGGAGTCGAAAACCTTCTACGAAGGACGCTACCGGGGCAAGGTCATTCAGGTGGATTCCAGCCGCACCGGCGCGGAAGAAGAAGCCATGATTACTCGTCTGTTGGCCGTAGAAAGTATGGACGAGCCGACCGAGATCGTGATTCACGTCAACATGCTCAAAGAAGGCTGGGACGTGACCAATCTCTACACCATCGTGCCGCTGCGCGCCGCCAACGCGCGCACCTTGATCGAACAATCCATCGGGCGCGGCCTGCGTCTGCCTTATGGCAGGCGCACCGGCGTGGCGGCAGTGGATCGCCTGAACATCATCGCCCATGACAAGTTTCAGGAAATCATCGACGAAGCCAACCGGGGCGATTCGCCGATTCGCTTGCAACAGATCATTCTCGATGCGCCCGGCGCAAATGACAGGAAAGACAGCGTGCGAATTGAGCCGGGCGCGGCGGTTCGCCTTGGGCTTATGGAGCATCCGGCATCCATTGCACCCTACGGCGAAGAAGCTGTGCCAACGCCGGTCTTTACCACGGAAGCCGAAAAACAGGCGGCGCGCGTGGTAATGGAGGTGATCGGTACGTTTGAGGCGAGACGCAATGTTGCGCCGACCAGTCGCGCATTGCTCAAACCGGAAGTGCAAAAGGAGATTTTGGCAGAAGTCGCGGAGCGTTTGCGTCCGGTGCAGGGCACGCTGCTGGCGGGTATGGACGAATCGGCGTCGACGCTTGATTTGTCCGCCATCGTCGCCAAAACCACGGAAATCGTCGCGCAGCAGACCATCGACATTCCGCGCATCGCCGTAGTTCCCAAGGGCGAAGTCACAACAGGTTTTCGCCCATTCACGCTGGATGTGCGCCAGCTCCACCTGCAACCCGGTGAACGTGAGATTGTCGGCCAGATGCTGCATAGCAACGAGCAGTTCACGCTGTCCGCCGAAACCGGCCTGAAAGAACAACGCCCGGAGGATGCCATCGTTCACGCGCTGGTGGACTTCGACGACATTGATTACCCCACTCACGCCGATCTGCTCTACGACCTTGCGGGTCAGATGGTGCGGCATTTGCGGAGCTATCTGTCTGAAGAGGACGTGGCAAACGTTCTGAGTGGACAAGGCAAGGTCATTGCCCGCGAAATCCACGCGCAGATGATGGCGCATTTCTGGGAGGACGCCAGCGCCTACGAAGTGCGGGTCAGTCGCGGTTTCACGGAACTGAAGCCCTGCAACTACACGGTTGCGGCGGGACAAGCGCCGCGCCATTACCGCGAAACCATTGAGGACGTGGGCAATATCCGACAGATGCTGTTCGGCGGCTTCAAGCGATGCCTGTATCCGCTCCAGAAATTCGATTCGGATTCGGAACGCCGATTTTCGATCATCCTCGAACGCGACGCCCTGAAGTGGATGAAACCCGCAAAGGGGCAGTTCCAGATGTACTACAAGCTCGGCGCGGAACAACCGGAATACATCCCCGATTTTGTGGCGGAAACGGATGCGCTGATGCTCATGGCGGAAACCAAGAAGCGGGGCGACCTGAATAGCGATGAGGTGCAGGCCAAGGCTGCCGCCGCCGTACAGTGGTGCAAACATGCCTAGGAATACGCCGCAAGCGTCGGCGGCAAGCCGTGGAAATATGGTTTGATCCCGCACGATGAAATCGTGGAATCAAGGCGGCTGCTTGATTTTCTGCGCTTCGAGCAGAAAGAGTGAGACGAACGATCTGGCGCTGAATTTTCCGAAGGCCGTCGTCCACTAACGCAGGGGCGGGCAGCGGAAACATGCGCCGCGCGGCAAGTTGCCGGGGGCTTGGTATCATTCAGGTTCTTTCATGGAAGGTAAAACGACATGGATTTTTTTGCTGCCCAGGAACAAGCCCGGAAAAAAACCCGCTGGCTGATGCTCTGGTTCGCGCTAGCGGTGCTGTGCATCGTCGCGCTGGCGCACCTGTTCGCCATGTTGGCACTGCATGTGTGGGATTATCTTTTTTCTGATCATTCCATGATGGGTTTTATGGCGTTAGTGATGGGGCTTGCCATGTTCCTGGCCATGCTCTTTATTTTTCTGCTCTTGATGTACATGCTGTTCAGCAAGCCGCGCAAGAGGCAGGGACTGTTTAAAGGCAATGCGGAAAGGAAAAGGTCTTCCCTTGCTTCTTTCCTTGTATGGTTGCTATTGCTGGGGCCGCTCTTGCTGGGGTTTGCTTATATGGTCTACTTCGCATTGGAGGCTTTTCCCTTCTTCGTTGACCAAATCCTGAAACTTTTTGAAGTAACCGATCTGGATACCAATTTTGGACATGCCTTGCGGTTGTGGGATAACCCGTTCGCTTTCGGTTTTTCCCTGCTTGTCGGCGTCTGCATTGTGGTGGCAACGCTATACAAGATGTGGCAAATCGCCCGGCAGGGCGGCGCCCTGATTGCGAAGCAACTGGGCGGACGCAGAATCAGGCGCGATACTTCCGACCCGGCAGAAAAGCGTCTGTTGAATGTGATAGATGAAATGGCGATTGCCGCAGGCATCCCTGCGCCGGTTGCCTTTGTACTCCCTATGGAAACCGGCCTGAACGCCTTTGCAGCCGGACTTTCCACGCGCGATAACGTGATTGCCGTCACCCAGGGCATTCTGACCGCCATGAACCGGGATGAGTTACAAGGCATCATCGCGCATGAAATCAGCCATATCGCGCATGGGGATAGTCGCCTCAATCTCCGGCTGATCGGCATTCTGTTCGGTATTTACGGCCTCACGCTTTTGGGGCGCGGCTTGATACAGGGGGGCGGGTATATGTTGATTCTCACGCTGGCGGCGGGCGTCGTGTTGTGCGCCATTGGCTCTGTTGGGAAGTTTTTTGGCGGGATGATTCAGGCGACCGCTTCCCGTGAGCGCGAATATCTGGCAGATGCCGCCGCCGTACAATTCACCCGCAGTTCCGCTGGACTCATTTCCGCGCTCAACAAATTGCGGGCTTTTGGTTCCCAAATCAAGCATCCGCAAGCCCTTGCCGCCAGCCATCTCTTTTTCGGCGCAAGCGAAAAACCTTCCCGTTTTTTGACTTCCCTGTTTGCGACGCATCCGCCGTTGGAAGCGCGCATTCAGCGTCTTGGCGGCAAGACGCTGCCTCTGTCGAAAATAGCGCCTCAATCCATAGACCTTGTCACAGTTGAAGATGACCGTCCGCAGATTTTGATGAACAATCTCCCTGCGGCCTTGCCCGCTGCGCCTGCCGCTACGGTTGCAAGGGACGGTATTGCGGAAGACCTTGCGCCCGATGGCGTCGCTCAGGCGCACAACCTGCTCGCCAGCCTGCCGGAAAGCCTGCGACAAGCGGCATCGTCCGTTGCGGGCGCGGAGGGCATCGTCTACGGCCTGTTTCTCTCCATTCCAGAGATCAAACCTGGGCTGCTGTCCCGGCAGGAAAAACTGATCCCCCCTGCGGCACTGCCTGTGGCGAAGAAACTCAACTGGTGGCTGCATTCGCAACCGGAAGGGGCGCGTTATCGTCTCGTCTGGCTGGACCTGGTCATGCCTACCTTGCGCGGCGCATCACAAGACGAATGCCGGGAATTGCTCATGATTGTGAAACCCCTGATTCAAGCCGATGAATATGTCTGTCCCGGTGAAATTGCCCTGTACAGCATTCTGCAAAATACCTTGTTGCCTGCCAGACGGTCAGGCGAGCAGAGCGCATCGCTTTGGGGATTTTGGGGACAACAGAATCGGAGTGCTGGCAGGCTGCTGTGGCTCATTGCCCGTGCCGGACATGAAGATGGGAAGATGGCCGAGGCCGCTTATCAGGCGGCGATAGCACATTTCCCTGAATATGAGGAGATATCTTTTCTGAACAAGGGCGGGCTTTCCCTCGATGCGGCTTCCAAAGCATTCGGGCATCTTGCCCTTGCCGCGCCATCGTACCGGAAAAAGTTTCTGGAAGCGTGCGCGGTTGCCGCGCAACACGATGGCAAGATTACGCCGGTAGAAAATGAACTACTCCGCGCCTTCGCGCAAAGCCTCGATTGCGCCGCGCCGCTTGTTACCTTGCCATCGGCGAACCAATAACGAAAGGAAAACGACATGGATTTTTTTGCGGCTCAGGAACAGGCGCGGAAGAAAACCCGCTGGCTGGTGCTCTGGTTTGCGCTGGCGGTGCTGTGCATCGTCGCGCTGGCGCACCTGTTCGCCATGCTGGTGTTTTCTAAGGGGGGGTTTTCTTTTGTTTTTGAGATGAAATTTATGCTTTCGATTCTAATGTTTTTTACGTTTTGCATGGGGTTTTTCCTCATACTTATCATTCTGTGGTTGACCTACAAATTCTGTCAGTCGGTTCTTAACCAATGGCGATTGGCGCCGTCTTATTTTTTCTCCATGCTGGGAATGTATTTGATTGGGGTGATATTGTTGATTATTTCTGCCTACGTATTTTTTGTCCTTGGCAACGAAGGCTTCGCCGCGATAGCCGAGTTAAACGAAAGTGTCGACCATGCCAAGACTGCCGATCATGCTAATGTCCTTCAGCTTTCCGAAACGGAAATGCCGGGGAACCCATCTGTATATTTCTTTTCGTCGTGGGATAACCCGTATGTTTTTGGCTTTTCCCTGGTTGTTGGCATCGGTATTGTGGCGGCTTCCCTGTACAAGATGCGGCAAATCGCGCGCCAGGGCGGCATCCTGATTGTGGAGCAACTGGGCGGGCGCAGGATCAACCGGGATACCGACAACCTGATGGAAAAACGCCTGCTGAATGTGATGGACGAAATGGCCATTGCCGCAGGCATCCCAACGCCGACTGCCTTTGTGTTGCCCGAAGAGCATGGCCTGAACGCCCTTGCCGCCGGACTTTCCACCCATGATAGCGTGATTGCCGTCACCCGTGGTTTGCTGGAAGTCATGAACCGGGATGAGCTGCAAGGCATTATCGCGCACGAAATCAGCCATATCGTGAATGGAGATACCCGCCTCAATCTGAAACTGATCGGCATTCTGTTCGGCATCAACGGGGTCTCGCTTTCCGGGCGTTCCATGCTGAAAGCGATGCTTGGCACCTGGTTTTTCACGCTGGTGGTGGGTTCCATACTGTGCGCCATTGGCTATATCGGCCTTTGCCTTGGACGGATGATTCAGTCCGCAGTTTCCCGTGAGCGCGAATATATGGCGGATGCTGTTGCCCTGCAATTTACCCGCAACCCTGCCGGACTCGTTTCCGCGCTCAATCTGTTGCGATTCTCCGGTTCACAAATTGGGCATCCGCAAGCCATTGCCGTCAGTCACCTCTTTTTCGGGGCGAGTGAAAAGCCTTCTGCCATTTTGACTTCCCTGTTTGCAACCCATCCACCGATAGAGGAACGCATCCAGCGTCTTGGCGGCGCGTCGCTGCCTTCGCTGCCGGAGAGCGTCACCCACGCGCAAACCCTGCTTGCCAATCTGCCGGAGACTTTGCGACAAACGGCGCGGAACGTCACGGGCGCAAAAGGCATTGTGTGCGGGCTTTTTCTCTCCAACGCGCGCCCCCATATCCTGCACGAGTTGGAAGATCTGCTTCCCCCTGACGTACTCCCGGTGACACAGGAACTCTACCATTGGCTATCCACGCAACCGGGACGAGGGACGCATTACCGCCTCATCTGGCTGGACCTCGCTCTGCCCGCCTTGCTCGAAGCGACAAAGCGCGAACGCAAGGAACTGCTCGGCTGGATAGCGTACCTGGTTCCCGAAGATGAACGGGCAAGCCCCAGTGAATGCGCCCTTTACAGCATTCTGCGAAGTGTCTCGCTGCCCCCTTCGGAGCGTCATGCCCGCAGGTTGCGCCCGGATTGGGTGAATTGGGAGATGTCCCGACTGCTGGTGTTCATTGCCTATGCGGGTCATGCGGATGTAGAGATGGCAAAGGCCGCTTATCAGGCGGCCATCGCCCGTTCGCCTGCCAGTCATCACTACCAACAAGAGCCTTTTCCAGTCAGGGTGGAATTTTCCTTGAAGACGATCTCCCAGATATTTTCGCGCCTTGCCATGACCGAGCCGCTCTACCGGAAAAAGTTTCTGGAAGCGTGCGCGATTGCCGCGCAACACGATGGCAAGATTACCCCGGTGGAAAATGAGCTACTCCGCGCCTTCGCGCAAAGCCTCGATTGCCCCGCGCCGCTGGTTTGACCGGGCAGCGAAAACTGCCCTGAACCGTAGCAAAAAAAATTTCCGACCAAAAAAAGAGGGGACTCAATCCGGCTTGTATATGCTACTCATCGGTATAAAAGTTATACTTGCGACTGCGTAAAATAAACAATCGAAAGGTGCTTCATGAATCCGCTTGATGAACGGCAACTCGCAGGATACCTTTTCTGGAAAGGTGTCAGGGGCTTTTTTCGCAGGTTGTTCGGGCGCTTTATATACTCGGCTGACGAACGGGCCATCATGGACCTCTTCGACGATGGGTGTGCCTTGCAGGTACAGGGCAAGGCCAGGGAAGCCATTGCTGCCTACGACGGGATCGTCCAGCGTTTCGGCAGCAGCGACGCGCCCCGGATACGAAAACTCATCGCAAAGACGCTGCTCAACAAGAGCTTTACCCTGTGGGGACTGGGCAAGCGCGAGGAAGCCATTGCCGTTTGCGACGACCTCGACCGCCGCTTTGGCAACGACGAATCTCCCGACATGCGCGAGATCGTCGCGGATGCGCTTTCCATCAAGGACATGGCGCTCTGGCACGATACCAACAAACGCATTGCGGTGGATGACGAAATCATCCAGCGTTTCGGCAGCGACAAATCCCCCGGCATCCGCGAAAGGGTTGCGGAGGCGCTCTTTCACAAGGGCTATGCGCTGGAATGTTCAAACAAGGTGGAAGAAGCAATCGCCATCTATGACGAGCTTGTTCAGCGTTTTGGCGACGATAAATCTCCCGGCGTGCGCGAAGCGGTTGCGGGGACGCTCATCACCAAGGGCATCGCCCTGAAAAATCAGGGCAAGACTGGGGACGCCATCGCCGTCTATGACGACATCGTTAAACGCTTCGGTAACGACCGACTCCTCGGCAGAATCGTCGCAAAGGCACAGGAATACCGAAAATCACTCACGGAATAGCAGAAGAATTACAGAAAACGCTTTTGCCGCAGTTGAGGCGCGGGTCAAATACGCGCCCCATGCCGCGCCGGACTACTTCGCAATCTGCTTTTCCTTCAGTTCGTCCAGGGTCTTGCAGTCAATGCAGAGGGTCGCGGTTGGCCGCGCTTCCAGACGCTTGATGCCGATCTCCACCCCGCACTTGTCGCAATAGCCATAGTCGCCCGATTCAATCCGCGCCAGGGTTTCATTGATCTTCTTGATCAACTTTCGTTCCCGGTCGCGGTTTCGCAACTCCACGGCAATATCCGTCTCCTGACTGGCGCGGTCATTGGGATCGGCAAACACCGTGGCTTCATCCTGCATGGTATGCACGGTGCGATCAATATCTTCGCCCAAATCCTTCTTGATGCTTTCCAGAATATTGCGAAAATGCTGAAGCTGAGCCGCGCTCATGTAGGCTTCCTTGGCTTTGGGCACGTAGGGGGAAAAGCGCCGCTGTGACAGTTCTTCTTCCATTTTGGGCGATAGCTCCGTTAAGAAAAGCGCATTTAATAACAGAAAACCATTCTTGGCAAACCCTGTGTAGCCGATATTCCGCAACCTACTGATTCTCAAGCGTTTTCGGATACGCCCTCGCGTCCACAACCAGGGTGTAAAGACGGCGACTGTCCGCGCGCAGCACATTGAAGCGCAATCCATCAATCTCCACCACTTCGTTGCGCTTGGGAACCCGCCCCAGACGACGCAGAATCAGGCCGCCAATGGTATCGAAGGTCTCGCTCGGAAAATTCGTGCCGAACGCCGCGTTGAAGTCGTCAATCTCGGTTCTGGCCTTGACGCGATAGCAACCCGTCGCGTCCTGCCGGATGTTGTCGTGCGTCTCGTCGAAATCGTGCTCGTCCTCAATTTCGCCCACGATCTGTTCCAGCACGTCCTCAATGGTAATCAGCCCGGCAACGCCGCCGTATTCATCCACCACAATCGCCATATGGTTGCGGGAAACGCGAAATTCCCGCAACAACACGTTCAGACGCTTGGCTTCCGGCACGAACACCGCAGGACGCAGCCAGTCCCGCAGGGCGAATTCCGGCTCCGTCTGCACGCGCAGCAAATCCTTGGCCAGCAGGATGCCCTGAATGTTGTCGCGGTCGCCATCCACGACCGGAAAACGCGAGTGCGCGGTCTGAATGACGAAGGACAAAATTTCAGGCAGCGGCTCGTGCAGATCAATGACATCCATCCGGGCGCGGGGCACCAGCACGTCGGTCACGCGGGTTTCCGAAGCGGCCAGCGCCCCTTCGATGATGGAAAGCGCATCCGCGTCCATCAAGTGTTTTTCAAAGGCGGAACGAAGGAGCAGGAGCATCTGTTCCCGCGTTTCCGGCTCCCTCAGCAACAGGTTTGAAAGGCGCTCAAAAATCCCCGGAATGTTCATGATTTATGCCCCAAAAGATAAGGATCGGGAAAGCCCAGGCTCTCCAGAATTTCCCGCTCACGCGCTTCCATGCGTTCGGCCTGGGCGGCGTCCTCATGGTCGTAGCCTTGCAGATGTAAGATACCATGCGTTACCAGATGCGCGTAGTGGGCGGCGAGCGGCTTTGCCTGTTCAATGGCTTCCCGCGCCGCCACGACCGGGCAAATCGCCAGATCGCCCGCAATTTCAGGCGGCGGGCTGTAGGGAAAGGAAAGGACGTTGGTAGGCTTATCCTTGCCCCGAAACTGCAAGTTCAACTGGCGGCCTTCCTCGGCGGACACGAGACGAATGGTCACTTCGCCCCGGCATGGTTTGGGCAAGGCCGCCTTTGCCCAAGCGCGGATAGCCCCGCGTTCAGGCAGGTCTTTCGCAGCCACATCCCTGGCGGCATACTGTACGGAGAGGGAGAGACGATTCATCCTTCCGCTCCTTCATAGGCGGCGACGATACGCGCCACCAGCGGATGCCGCACCACATCTTCCCGACCAAAACGGACATAGGCAATGCCCTGCACCTCGGCGAGTTTTTCCAGCGCGTCCGTCAGGCCGCTGTGCTGTCCGCGCGGCAGGTCAATCTGGGAAGGATCGCCGGTAATCACCGCCTTTGCGCCGATGCCAATCCGGGTTAAAAACATTTTCATCTGTTCCGGCGTGGTGTTTTGCGCCTCATCCAGAATCACAAACGCCCGATTCAACGTGCGCCCGCGCATAAAAGCAAGCGGCGCGATTTCCAGCGCGCCCTTTTCAAACAGGCGGGAAACCCGGTCGAAGCCCATCAAGTCGTAGAGCGCGTCGTACAGGGGGCGCAGGTAAGGGTCTACTTTTTGCGCCAGATCGCCGGGCAGGAAGCCGAGCCGTTCGCCCGCTTCCACCGCAGGGCGAGTCAGGATGATGCGCTCGACCCATTCGCGCTCGAAGGCATCTACCGCGCTGGCGACGGCGAGATAGGTCTTGCCCGTCCCCGCCGGACCAAAGCCAAAAACAATGTCCCGCGCCTGAATCTGGCAGAGATATTCAATCTGGCGCGGCGTGCGCCCCCGCAAATCGCTTTTCCGGGTGAGCAGATGCGGATGCCCTGGGTCTTGCGCCGCTGAATCATCCCGGCGAATCTCAAGCAGGCCAAGCTGAATATCGTCAATGGAAATGGGCGTCTTTGCGCGG